>JAZQJK010000145.1:0-2024 GCA_045541615.1 Bacilli bacterium | reverse complement strand
CCCGTACCGGTTGCCCCTAGAAGTACTTGTCTTTTTTTACCACTTTCTATTCCCTCAACAAGATTTTTAATAGCCTCGGGTTGGTCACCACTTGGCTGGTATTTTGAAATTAATTTGAACATTTTAATCACCTCGTATATCTTTTATTATATTATTTTGTTTTATATTTTTATTTTTACAATTACAAGAAGTAAAAAATATCTATAAATCTTATTCATAATGTAAATTTTGTGGCAAAATACCGCATATTTCTGATTTTTTACACTTTATTGCCATATTTTATATAGCGTTTTGATAGATTGAAAGTATGATTTATTAATTTTTCTCTTCATTTAAGTCTTCAAACATTCGAATCATTGTTGGATTGTTGTGAGTGAGTTTTTTAATTGTGAGGTCCTCAGCTTTATTATTCGCTAGTCTTAAATTATCATCCGTTTTTAAAAGATGTTCTTTAGTTTTTTGTAAATGTTCAATCGTCTTATCGATTTCTTCAATAGCCTTTTTAAATCTCTCACTCGCTAGACGATAATTTCTTCCAAAACCATCTTTAAATGCATTGATATTTTCTTCGAAGTGTGTGATATCTATATTTTGGTTTTTCATAAGAATGAGTTCCTTTTTATATTCAAGGGATTTATTAGCAAGATTTCTTATTAGGGTTATAATAGGTATAAAAAATTGTGGTCTAATCACATACATTTTGTCATAATAGTGTGAAACATCGACAATGCCATCATTATAATAATCATTATCGGACTCTAAAAGTGATACAAGAACTGCATATTCACAGTTCTTTTCGCGCCTATCCTTATCGAGTTCTTTAAAGAAATCCTCGTTCTTATGTTTAGTCGCAGTGGTATCAGCCTCATTTTTCATCTCGAACATTATAGATACGATTTCGTTTCCATCATCATCAAAATCTTTAAATATAAAATCGCCCTTAGAACCCGTTTTACTGTCATTATCCTTTTCAAAATACGCATTTTTGAAAAGAGGTCTTAATCTATTAAATTCTACACTACAGTAGCGTTCAAGTGATTCTCCAATCATCTTAGTAGATTGCCTTGCTTTAAAGTCCTTATAATATGCGATTTGCTCATCTCGGTCTTTAAGTTTTAGTTCGTAAGATTCCTTAATAGTATTTTCCTTAATTGCATGTTCTTTTGATTTTAATACCAATTCACTATTTAACATATCTATTTTCTGGTCTCTTTCGGATATCGCTTTTTGTATTTCTAACTCTTTTTTAGAGGACTCCACTTGAATTTGAGTTTTTAATTCCGATATTTCCAAAAGTTGTTTATTATATTTTTCTTGATAATTTCTTTCCAAATCGCCTTGTATTTGCTTTATCTTAAATTTAAGTTCATTTATTTCATAGTCCTTTTTATTCAAGGACTCGGTTAATTCCTTTTCGATACGATTCTCAGCGAGTAGAATCATATTTTTTTTATCTGTTTCGTATTGGTCCTGTACTTTTTCTAGTTCTCTTTTAAATTCATCATCTCTGACTTGCTTTAAAATGGACTCATAATCAGTCTTTTCTATTTGTAATACCGTTCCGCATTTTGGACATTTTATTTCATTCATTTACTTCAACTCCTATTCGATCACATGACATTTAATACACGTATTTTACCATTTCTAGAATATAAAAACAACTCATGAAGTGGAGTTGTTATCAATATGGTGGTATGCCATATACATCTATACGATAATCATAAAATATAGGGAGTTTTAATGGATAATAGGTTAAATACATCAAAATTATATAAGTTAAAACTATACCTAAAATAGATAAAATATCTACTTTTTGGGGTAATTCTTTTTTTAATAATTTTGAACTTATTATGAAACTGAGAATCGTAGATATAACATAAATTGTTATTGTAACTATAAAATTATCATTGGTTTTGAGTATGTATAAGTAAATAGGTGTTAAGGTAATATTTACGAATAATATACAAATTAAACTCGCAATAAAGGTACGCGTAATTATATTTTTGTTTTCTTTAAAAAAAGTC
>JAZQJK010000144.1:0-6984 GCA_045541615.1 Bacilli bacterium | reverse complement strand
TAGTTTATGATGGATTCAAAAAATACAAAGGTGAAATAGGTAATATTGTAGAAGAAGAGATAGTAACTGAACCCGAAAATAAAGATGTTGGACAAGTTTTGTATGTAACTAATTTTGAAGAAGTAAAAAGTTATTTAAATCGAAACAGTACCTCAATTTTAGTTTTGGGAAAAACAGGTTGTCGATTTTGTGAGATGTATATACCTGTATTAGAGAGTGTTAGTAAAAAAAATAATGTAGAATTTATTTATGTCAATCTTACAAATTTAGATGACGAAAATTATAATTTTATCATGAATAGTGATTTACTCATACCGGCCAAGTGCAATAATTATGGTGAAAATATTCCCCTAAAAAAGGGATTTGGTACACCACTATCACTTTTTATAAAAAGTGGTGAAGTATACGATTGCATTAGAGGTTATAAAGATGAACCCGCACTTATTAATTTGCTTTCAGAGATTACATTATATTAAAAAAATGTGATATAAACCGTCCAACATTTGGTATTCAGTTCTATCACATTTTTATTTTTCAGTAGGTATGATTTCATTTAGTATGACTTGTTTTTCGCCATTTCTCTCACCGATATTTATTTTAAATTTGTATAATTCATGAGTAGCGATATTATTAATTAAATCATTACTGGATGGAAATATAACTGCGCTTGTAGTACCGGTTTCATCACTGACTTCGACAAATGCCATTTTATCTCCTTTTTTCGTATCGATAACTTTTATTTTGTCAACTAGTAAAACCATAATCGAATTTTTGATTTTACAAGTTTTTAAATCTTTAATTTTCAATATATTCTTATCGATATATTTAGAAGATGGGTGACCATCGATATAAAATCCGAAAATGTCTAAATCAGAGTAATTATCATCATCCCTACACGATTGAATAAGTTCAGGCTTCATAATTAGACTTTCATCTAGATTGTTTGCTAACTCTACATATGTTAGGGCTGTATCTATGTTTTCTAAAAGTGTATTTTTGCTCATATTAAAACTATCAAGGGCACCTGCCTTTATTAGAGTTTCAAGAATACTTTTATTTACATTTTTACCATAGACTTTTTTAAATACATCGAAATAATCATTATAAGGTTGATTATCAACTATACTCTTACTTGCTAAACTACTTATATTTTTAATAGCAGTTAGAGGTAAAATGAGTTTTCCATTTTCGATATTATATTCATATGTGCTTTTGTTTATATCTGGCTTTTCAATTTTTAATCCCATATTTTTGGCATCTTCTATTATGTCTTTAACCTTCAAATCGCTCATCGTACTCATATTTAATGTATTTAGATGAAATAACTCGAGATAGTGTGCTTTTAAGTAAGCCATCTGATAACCGACAAGAGCATATGCAACTGAATGTGATTTATTAAATCCATAATCGGCAAATTTTACTATTAAATCATAAACTTGCGATGCACATTCAAGTGTATAACCACGCTCCTGTGACTTTTGGATAAAAACAGTTTTCTCTTTTTCCATAACATCGTGCTTTTTTTTGCTCATAGCACGCCTTATTATATCAGCTTCCGCAAAAGAATATCCACCCATTTTAGATAGAATTTGCATGATTTGTTCTTGATATACAATAATTCCATAAGTATTCTTTAATATTGGTTCTAAATCCGGGTGTGGATAAGTTATCTTTTTTAAACCCTTTCTTCTTGCTACATATTCATCGATATTTTGCATTGGTCCAGGTCTAAATAGTGCATTCGCGGCTGCTAAATCATCAAAAGTAGATGGTTCTAGTTTTCTTAAAAAAGATTTCATGCCCCTACTTTCAAATTGGAATATATTATCAGTATCGGCGTTTTTAAATACTTTAAAAGTATCGATATCATTTAGAGGAATCATCTTCAGATTAAATTCAGGTTCTTTTTTTCTAATTAAATTTACGATATTATGAATAGTAGATAAATTTTTTAGAGATAAAAAGTCCATTTTTAAAAGTCCTAATTTTTCTAAATATTCCATGGTAAAACCGGTTAGTATCCCGTCATGTGTTTTGAAAGTCGGAATCAACTCATTAAGATTTTCGCTAGATATCACGACACCTGCCGCATGTACAGTTGTATGTCGTTTTAGCCCTTCCAATCTAATGCTTATTTTATATGCGTTTTCGAGTTTGTTGTTTTTGATAAATTTAACGAGATTTTCATCTTTTAAGTTCTCTTTCAAACTTTTTTTGGCATCGACTTTTTTACACAATTCATCAGTGAGAGCATTATCTATTTGTGATACTTTACAAACATCTCTAAGAGCTTGTCTACTACCCAATGTTCCATACGCGACTATAAGTGCTACACGATTTATTCCATATCTTTCCCTCACATAATCGATTACTTCTCCTCTTCGAGTGTCCTCAAAATCTATATCAATATCGGGCATTGTCACTCTTTCTGGATTCAAAAATCTTTCAAAGAGCAAATCATATTTTATGGGATCTATTTCTGTTATACCAAGTGAATAAGAGACAAGTGAACCAGCGGCACTTCCCCTACCGGGACCAACATAAATACCATTCTTCTTAGCATATTTAACATAGTCATAAACTATCAAAAAATAGTCAACGAATCCCATTTTGGTAATTACTGAGAGTTCAAAGGATAATCTATCGGCATATTCTTTTGGAATTTTAGCATTCATCCTCTTACTTAATCCTTTAATTGCGAGATTGTATAAAAATTCTTTTGAAGCATCATAAGAGTTGCAATAAGAAGGAATATATTTTTTTGAAAAGTCGAATTTCAAATCGATTTTTGAAGCAAATTCATCTATAGTTTTTTTATCAAAATCAGTAGGTTCTAATACATAATTAAAATCACTTTCATATTTAGTATCCGATATTTTATATAGCACATTTAAAAGAGGTATATCCTTCTTAGAAAAACAAAATATTTCATTTATAAAAAGAACATTTTTACATATTTGATAGGCCCTTTTTAATTCAGTTTCATTTTTATAACCCAAATATACTTCAAATGTCGGTTTTAATCTTCCATAGAGATTATAATTTTTAAGTGGTAAGACTACAATGAGTCCTTTATTATATTTAAAGAGTACATCTAATGATAATTTTTCTTCACCCTTAAGTTTATTTATCTTTAATATGCTTTTATACCCCTCATAATCTTTTATATATAAGTAGAGAGTCACTTCTCCAAAATTTACAATCATACCAAAAATCGGTTTTAGATTGTTTTTAGTACATTTATCATAAAAGTCCATTATGGCATACGGATTTTCATCTAGTATTCCGACATATTCTTTATTACACTTTAACGCATAATCTACGATGTCATTTACTTTTAAAAGACTCTTTAAAAGGGAATAATCAGTGCGAAAACCAAGTGGTACATAATTCATTTAATTCCCTCCTAACTAAGTACATTCTAACACAAAATTATAATGTGTATCAAGGTGAGTTTCATTTTTTTTCATTTGTACCGAAAAAAGGGCTTCAAATAATTTGACATAACCTCTAAGAAATGCTATAATCTAAGGGCAATTTACTTTTAAGGAGGGAAATTATGGCTACTAAAGTATCAAGAAAGAAACCTAATTTTGGTAACGCTAGATCTCATGCACTTAATGCTACTAGAAAAAAACAATCTGTTAATCTACAAAAAATGACTATAGACGGTGAAAAGGTAATCATCAGTGCTAGAGAAGCAAGAACATTAAAGAAAAAAGTTAACTAAAACAAAAACTGCTCAATATAGCAGTTTTTTTGATACTTGTATTGAATAGATAGAAGAATAAAAGATATTATATAACAGCACCGATTATTATAATTAATAGAATGAATAGTACTAAAATGAAAGCAGCACTAGAAAGCCCAGTATTATTTCCATATCCACAGCCTTGGTTCATAATTACCCCTCCTTTTTATCTTTTCATAGTATTCTATGGTAAATTACTCTTAAATGTTCGCATTTGCTTGTATTTTAATAACTAAAATGGTATTATTAGTGTCAGGGAGGATTTAAAATGAAGAAAATTTTATTAGTAGTATTAATGGTATGCTTAATGTGTGGATGTGAAAAAACTATTCCTACACTTGAAGATGGTAAAGAAGCTGTTGTAACTTTTGAAGATGGTTCTATGATAAGTGCAAATGAATTATACGATAAATTGAAGGAACTATACGCGACTTCTATTATAGTGGATATGATTGATACAAAGATTTTAGAAAAAGATTATAAAGAAAAAATCGATGAGGCAAACGAATATGCATCAAGTTATATCGAATCATTAAAAACATACTATGTTGATGAAAATGGTGTTTATGATGAACAAAAACTTATAAGTGCTATTAATCAATACTATGGATACACTAGCATAGAAGAATACGAAAAGACATTATATCTCAATTATCTAAGAAATTTAGCGATCGAAGATTATGCAAAATCTGAAGTTACTGACAAGGAAATCAAAAAGTACTATAAAAACGAAGTAGTCGGAGATAGAGAAATAAGTCACATTCAAATCGTTCCAGAAGTTACGGATACTATGACTGATGATGAGAAAAAAGATGCCGAAGATGCCGCATTAAAGGAAGCAAAATCTATAATCGCAAAACTTAAAAAAGGTGAAAAATTTGAAGATTTAGCAAAAGAATATTCAGATGATGATGCTACTAAAGATTCTGGTGGAACTCTAGGTTTTATTAATAAGAATTCATTTGGTAGTGACGCATTTGATGAAGAAGCATTTTCTTTAAAGGTCGGTTCTTATTCTTCTACTCCAGTTAAAACTACAAATGGTTACGAAATAATATATGTAACAGATGAAAAGGAAAAAGAAGAATTAGATGCTGTTAAAGATGAGATAATTGAAACTTTAGCACAGGAAAATCTTTCTAAAGATGCAACTATACAAGTAAATGCTATTAAAGAATTTAGAAAAAAACATGGCGTTGAAATCATAGATGACAACGTTAAATCAAGTTATAATAAGTACATGAACAATCTATATGATTCAGCACTTATAAGTAACGCTCAAAATTAACCACGATTCAGTGGTTTTTTCTTTTATTTCATGGTATAATTTTATAATAGAAAAGGTGATATGGATGAACGGTAATCAAATTTTAATTATAGCAATCATTGTACTAATTGGAGTGATATTGGTCTTTGGTGTATACTTCTTGCTCATATATTTAAAAATGAAAAAGAGTGAAAAAAAGACTGATACTATATTCAACCCCAATAATCTTGTCGAAGAAGAGTCGTTATTAAACATAATGGATGAAAAGAGAAATTTGGAGTTTAAAAGTGAAAATAATAATGAAAAAAACACATTTTTAACAGAAAATGAGAGTGTTGACATGGTATCGAATGGTCTTACAAGAGAACAAAAATCAAACCCTTTTGGGATAGATATGACTGCACCTCAAAGCCATTCAAACGATGTAAATTTGGAAGAAAAAAGGTCTGAAAACAAATTTTTCAATTAAATTCGATATTTCATGGGTAGTTATAAAGTTTATAGTTATTTCTAAATAGCGGACTGTAACCAATATTTATTAGGTAACAGTCCTTTTTTATGTAGTGTGATTACCGTATTGAATTTATCATATAAAAAAACTCATTTCTATTATGAAAAAGAAACGAGTAGACATATAAAATGACTAATCAAATTTTTGACTTGCTAAATAATCATTTATTTCGCTCATATTAAAGCCCTTTTGATACATTTTTTGTTTAAATTTGTTTTCTAATTCTTTATCTATATATTTTCTTGAGAGAGTAATCCATGTTTTATTTGCCTCTTTTGAAAAAGTATCATTACAAGATAATTCATAATTTGATAAGCAATCTTTTACTATACTACTTGGGTAACCCATATTTGTTAAGTATAAAAATAATTTATTTTTAAAAACCGAGGCGCCGTATCTATTAGCTTTTTCCTTTTTAGAAATGATTTTATGCACCCTTTCTTTCCATGTATCTATATCGATTTTGTTTACCTCTTCCATTATTATATTATGATTGATACCACGTTCTTTTAAATTATTTTCAATCTTTAAGGGTCCATATAAAGTTAGATTTATGGCATCATTTATATAAGCACTTGCATAAACCTTTTCGTTAAGGTATCCTTCTTTTTCTAGTCTATCAAGTGTGTAGTCGATTGATGCACTACTAAAATTTCTCTCTAATAGTAACTTTTTAATCTCTAATTTCGACTTTAACCTTTGTGAGATTTTTTTCAATGCAAAAAAATATGCTTCAAATATTTGATTTTCACTAAGTATTGTATCGAGTTTTTCTTGAGATATCTCTTTATATAAAAGTAATTCATATTTTAGAATTATTTCTGCATATAACTCATGTTTTTTACCATTTTCTAAAATCATCTCATAGACATCGGGTTTTATTTTTTTAAAATTTTGTATTTTCACGGTATGCACATCCTCTCTATTGCCGTTCATATTGAATATGATAAATTATTAAAAGTACTTTGTCAACAGTGGTACAAATCTATTAAAACATTATCTTTTTAACAGTAAAATCACAATATTTACAAAAATTGCATCTATATATTCATTTTCAATTGAAATATTTAATATATTTTGATATAATCTAGTTACTGAACACGGAACCGTAGCCAAGTGGTAAGGCGTGGGTCTGCAACACCCTGATCGCCGGTTCAAATCCGGCCGGTTCCTCCATTGGGAAATCGTCCGAACTTTTAAAGTTAGGACTTAAATATATAAGTATCAATTTCTAAAAGAAGTTGGTACTTTTTTAATGTTTAAGTTTAGAAAGGATAGATTTTATGATTAGTATTACTACTAAAGAATTAGAAATTGAAATTGATTTAAAAAAGAAAATAGAATTTATATGTGATTTTTGTAATACGAAACCTACTATTATAAATGGTAATATTAGAAATATTGATAAATCAAATTTAAGTTATGTAGAACCTCATAGAATTATTATTAAAGGTA
>JAZQJK010000143.1:0-2313 GCA_045541615.1 Bacilli bacterium | reverse complement strand
CTCACATATTATATATAACTTACCTTACAACTAATTATACTATATTATAGTTACTTCTTCAATATTTTTTCGTGATTTTGCTAAGAAATTTCATAACCATTTATTTGATATTTATATTTCTAATTTTTAAAAATTATTTGCAGCGCGTTCGTTTTTAAATAATTTATTATTTTATTATTACAAGATTACAAGTTTAAAATTATAAAACAACTTAATATATTATTATACTTTTTATATAAAAATTTTTTGATATTTTCTCCCCTCCCTATTGTCAGTTATTTTTTGATAGGGGGAGTGATAAAAGTTCTTATGTGGCCCTTTACCCTACACTTTTCTATAAAAAAATGTCACTTATTAAGCGACATTTGAACCAACTTTTCTTGACTCTATTTCGGCAATTTTTTCTAATACTTCTCCAGCATTTTCTTTTGTATAATTGCTATAACCTAGTTCTCTTAAGGCTTGTATCATAATCACACTGAGCTGTTCAGTTCTCGATAAAATCTCTTCTTTTTTTCTTTCGATTTCCTGAACAAACCTCGCATGAGATTCGATGACACGTGATTTACTCGCTCCCCCATTAGTATATAAAGTGATTGCTGAGTGAGTAATTCCCTCAAAAGTAAACTGTTTATCTTCATTAAATTTGAATTCTTTTGGGTCAGAAAAACCTGTCAGTTTGCTGATATATGCAAGAAAATATTTAACCTCATTCACGTTATCTAATGCCTGTAGAATGTGATAGATATAAGTGAGTGCTGCTATGTTTTCCTCGTGTTTATAATCCTCGACCATTTTATCTTTGATTATATATGTTAGGTCTGTGAACAGTTGTTGTTCTTCTTTTTTTAATTTTCTTATATCGGACATACTATCGAATTCAATAGTATCTTTTATACTTTGATTAAGTCTTGCTTCAACTGCCATGATGTATTCTGAATTTATCTTAATTTTACTTAAAGTTTTATCAGTGACATCCTCGACATCTAAGAGTTTTAAAAGCAATATTTTCTTTTCTTTTGGCCATTTATTTATACTTTCGAGTTCTAAATAATTATATATCATTTGACGTGAAACACCTAAATATTTTGCAAGTTTGACTTTAGATATTCCAAGTTCTTGTAATATTTCGTTAAGTTTTTTCATAATGTCTACCATCCTTTAACTTTACATATTCATTGTACCCTACTAGACACTTACTTGTCAATAAAAAATATCTCTAAAATTAGAGATACCATAGTTTTTCACCATTTTTGTATACTTCATCGATTATACCACTTCCAAGGCATTCTTCACCATCATATAAAACACATGCTTGACCAGGAGTGACACCTGTCGTTCTTCCTTTATATTCAACTATTATTTCAAAATCATTTATGTATTTAAGTTCGACAGCGACATCTTTACTTCTATATCTAAATTTCGCCGTGCAATTTTGGGGTCTTTTCTCACTTATGAAGTTAATATCAGTTATTTTGCAAGCATCACTGTAGAGATACTCATTATCTTCCTTAAAAGCGATATAAAGTATGTTTTTTTCAACATTTTTACCAACGACATAGTGTTTATCGGAGTATCCACTTAAACCGACATTGCGCCTTTGGCCGATTGTATAATTCATAAGACCCGTGTGTTCACCGACTTTTTCGAGAGTATCTACATCAATTATATCGCCTGGATTAGGTTTTAAGTAGTTATGTAAAAATTTTTGATAATTTCTCTCACCAATAAAACAAATTCCAGTTGAATCCTTTTTTTTAGCAGTCACTAGTCCTATTTCTTCAGCAATTTTGCGAACTTCAGGTTTTGTTAGATGTCCGATAGGAAATAAAACATTTTTAAAACTATCTCTCGGCACTTGTGCTAGAAAGTATGTCTGGTCTTTATTGTCATCTAATCCTCTTAAAAGATTACCATTTATACACCTAGCATAATGTCCAGTCGCTACAAAGTCAGCACCGAGTTTTAATGCTTCTTTGATAAACAAATCAAACTTTATATATTTATTGCACATCAAATCTGGATTAGGTGTTCTCCCCTTTTTTAGTTCCTCTAAAAAATACATAAAAACATCATCCCAGTACTCTTTTATAAAATCAACTCTATAAAGTGGGATACCGAGTTTTTCACATACACTTTTTGCATCATTGTAATCTTGTTCTTGAGGACAAATGGGTCCATCGTTTGGATTACCTTCAAAATCTCCATTAATCATCGAATCCCAATTGCGCATGAATAATCCAACGACATCATATCCTTCTTTTTTTAAAAGATATGCTGATACCGAAGAATCTACTCCCCCACTCATACCAA
>JAZQJK010000142.1:0-7299 GCA_045541615.1 Bacilli bacterium | reverse complement strand
GTTTTTATTTGTATAATTTTGTAATTTTAACCACTAGCTTATTGACTAAATCACTCAAATATCTTAAAATGTATATAGTAGGTGAGCCTTTATATGAAAGATATATTTAAATCGAATAAAGTAGTAGTTTTTGCCATTGTGTCGATGTTTATTTTGACAATAGGTTCTGTGACCATGGCTTATTTTACACCCCTTATCACGGAGGGAAATATTTTTTCAACGACAGGTACTGTAGACACTAATGCGCCTGATATAACTTTTACTGAAATTTCTGGTGCGATCGATTTATCGGGAACATATCCTATGACTGATGAGGTCGGAATGCAAACAACTCCTTACTCATTTTCTATTACGAATAATGAGACAGAAGATAAGGTTAAATATCAAGTTATCTTAGAGACTAAATCAGGCAATACTTTAGATAATACACTTGTTAGCACGAGCCTTGGAGGAGTATTAAGCGAGAATGAAAGCGTCACTCCAATGACCAGTGGTTATACGAATGCTTATGTTATATATGAAGGGAAACTTGCTAAATCAGGTTCAGGTAATAATAGCGTAACACATGATTTAAGAATATGGATAAACGAAGCAGGAAATCTAGATAATGCCCAAAACAAAACGTGGTATGGGAAAATAGTCATCAAAGCCTCAGTTGCCGAACCAACTATAATCGACAACATTATCGCATCATCAAAAGGGGTAGCGCCAACAAGTCTATTTGAAAGTGTAGCAACTACTGATGAAGGCGTATACGAGATGGAAGATGACTACGGGACTAGTTACTATTTCAGAGGAAATGTGACCAACAATTATGTATCGTTCGCAGGATATTGCTGGAGAATAATCCGTATCAATGGAGATGAGAGTTTGAGACTGATATATGATGGAACTAGTTGCCATGTGAATGGTGAATCAAGTGCAGATAGAATATTGTCCACAAAATCAAAATTTAATTCAAATTTGGATGACCATGCATACGTAGGATATATGCATGGACTTACAGGAATAACAACAGATGTAAATAGATGTTTGATGTTAGACGCAAGTAACAATGTCGTGGATAACATAGGTGTGTATACAGACAAAAGTTCGTGTGAAAGTGCTGGTGGAAAATGGACTACAACCGCATATGAAGCGACTCATGCGAATGTAAAGGATAGTACTATAAAAGATTATCTTGATGAATGGTATAAGACAAACATAGTAGACAAGGGTTATGACAAAAACGTCGCAGACACATTATTTTGTGGAGACCGAAGTATGGGAACGAGTAACAATCTTGGTTATGGAACAAATTACACGGAATTTTCAGCCTACAATAGAGTATATAATGAATATAATCCGACACTAAAATGTCCTCAAAAACAAGATGCATATACAGTATCAGATGAGACATATGGAAATGGAGATTTAGAGTACCCGGTCGGTTTAATGGGTACTGACGAAATCATCCTTGCTGGAAGTACAACTGAACTGGACAATAAAGATTATTTTCTATATAAAGGAGCTACCTATTGGTTGCTTTCACCTAGTCTTTTTGGTAACGCCAATGCTGGTGTGTTCGTTGCAAATATAAATGGTAATGTTAGCTTTGGTGTTGTATATTATCCACTTGGTGTTGCTCCCGTCATAAATTTGACCAAGGAATACGCTAGTAAACTTTCTGGCGATGGTTCAAAAGACGTTCCATACGCCGTTATAAATTAAAGGTTCCGTCATTTAATTGTGTCCGAGTAAAGTGTTAAAAGGGCCTGTAAGTCTAGAATCAAATTCTAGACTTTTTTGCTTGACACAACTAATAGAATTTTGTACTATTTGAATAAGAAGAGGTGTTTGAGATGGCAAAATATAACGGAGATAACGAACTGATAAAAATATATACAAAGGCCTTAGATAGTGATTATGTCGATGCCGTATACGAATCCCCAAATTCATATATGAAAGAGATAATTAATTCAAACGATTACTTTGATTATGCCGATAACTATACGATGGAAAAAGTTATACACAATGCCAAAGAATTATTTGAATTTGAACAATACTTCTTATATGGAAAACACTGTAATAACCAAAGAACTATATTTGAAAATTATGACCTTTCCACTTACATTATCGCATTTTGCTATTTACTCGCATGGCAAGAAGTCAAAGATTTAGCAACTGATTTACCAAACGTACAACAAACTATGAGAGAATACATTTCTGATATAACCCTAGAGTTAAATTACAATCCCGTAAACTTGAAACTCTAGATTTTTTTTCAAAGCACTTTAAATTTTTTTCTTCTTATATTATAATAATGAAGAAACGAAAAGTTAGTTAGGTTGTGATATTATGAAAATGCCAGATTTGATAAAAGCGAAGGTCCGAAATCAAAGCGAGGTTAAATACATAGATGCTGAGATTATGAGAAATAAATCTCTATTTGAAGGTAAAAAATACTTTCTAAAAACGTATGGTTGTCAGATGAACGTACACGATTCTGAACTCATTAAAGACTTACTCGAGGGAATTGGTTTTACTGAAACTGATATTTTAGAAAATTCTGATTTAGTCATATTAAATACGTGTGCTATAAGAGAAAATGCACACGATAAAGTGTTCGGTTTTTTAGGTAGATGTAAACACGAAAAAGAGAAAAATAATCCTGATATGATTATATGTTTATGTGGTTGTATGGCTCAAGAACCTAGTGTGTGCGAAGAAATACTTGCTAAACATAAGTATATCGATTTAGTGTTCGGTACTCATAACATGCATGAACTACCTGATATGTTACTATCTAGAAGTAGTAAAACCGATATAGAAGTTGAATCAATCGAAGGAGATGTCATAGAAAACCTCGAATATAAGAGAGATTCAAAATATCAAGCATGGGTCAATATAATGTATGGATGTGACAAATTTTGTACTTATTGCATAGTACCTTATACGCGTGGAAAACAGAGAAGTAGACGTTCTAATAGGATTTTAGAGGAATGTCAAAATTTAAGAGATAATGGATACTTAGAGGTCACATTACTCGGTCAAAACGTAAATGCATATGGGAAAGATTTAGAGGGTGAAATCTCCTTTGCGCATCTCCTTGAAAAGGTGAGTGACATCGGATTTGAAAGAGTACGTTTTGTGACAAGTCATCCATGGGACTTTACTGACGAGATGATAGATATAATCGCACAAAGAGAGAACATTATGCCATACATTCACCTTCCACTTCAAAGTGGGTCATCTAGAATACTAAAACTCATGGGAAGGCGCTATACAAAAGAAGAATATTTAGAACTTCATGATAAAATAAAATCACGCATTCCAAATGCTGCTGTGACGACTGATATAATCGTAGGATTCCCAGGGGAAACTGAAGAAGATTTCCTTGAAACACTTGATGTCGCATCTAAATGCAAATACGATGGAGCATTCACATTCATATTTTCACCACGCAAAGGAACACCGGCATGCAAACTCTTAGATGAAACACCACTTGAAGAAAAAGAACAAAGACTATATAGACTTAACGAAGTCGTCAACAAATATAGTAAACTTGCAAATGAAGCATACATCGGAAAAGTTGAAAAAGTGCTTATAACAGGTCCTAGTGAAAAGGGCGATGACAAAGTATGTGGATATACAGAGACTATGAAACTCGTAAATATCGATGGGGGAATTAATCTAATAGGGAAAATTGCAAATGTTAAAATAACTGAAGCAAAAAGTTTTAGTTTAAACGGAGTTGTCTATGATGGAAATAATGATTAGTTTAGTTACTTTTATACCTTGGATTTTATACTTTATAGAGATAATGCTCTATAGGATAAACGTATTAGAAAGTAAAAAATGCGATGGAAAAACATACTTCGATTATATAAATAAAAACCTCTTTAACTCACTAAACATAAGAGAACTAATACTCTTTTGTATATTTTTGATATTCATGCAATACGAAAACACAATTGTCTTGCAAATACTATTTCCGACAATATACGTTTACTTACTAATCAATTTCTTCCAAACACAAGCAGAGAAATGCAAAAAAATTAAAAATAAAAAACTCATGGTAGAAACAGTGATATTACTAGTTACAGTATTAATCATATATTTAATCACGAAACATCTATATACGACATATATCATCATGTTTGCGCTTTCTTTACTCAGTTCATTCTTGGTATATGCGTTTTACAAAATCTATATCATTTTAAAAAGCCTATCTAAAAAATAGGTTTTTTGTTTAAAATAAATTAATTTTATACATAATAATATTGGTGATGATATGTTAAACGAATTATTAATCGGAAGTTTTAGAACAGTATTTTTCTATTTTTTTATAATATTTATGTTTAGACTGATGGGAAAAAGGGAAGTAGCACAATTATCGGTAATAGACTTAATCGTATTTATTTTGATAGCAGAACTCGTCGCTATATCAATAGAAAACACGGACGGCTCATTGTGGCTCACTATATTACCGATTTCAGCACTCGTTGGACTTCAAATATTTCTAGCATTTCTCTCATTAAAATCAAAAAGATTTAGAACGTTTTTTGATGGCAAACCTTCTATCATAATAGAAAATGGAAAAGTGAATTACAAAGAAATGGTAAAGCAGAGATATACAGTAGATGACTTATTATTTGAACTTCGCCAAAAGGAGATAAAAAGTCTTGAAAGTGTTGAATACGCTTTTTTAGAGACAAATGGTAAACTGTCTATATTTGAGAAAAAATTGTTCGATAAAAATTATCCACTTCCTTTAATAGTTGATGGTGAAATTATGACTACTACTCTAAGGAAAATAAACAAATCAAAGGTGTGGCTTGATTATAAACTCAGAACGAATGGAGTTTCGCTAGAAGAAGTTTTTTATTGTTTTTATAAGGGGACAAAACTCTTTATTATTAAAAAAAGTGAACTTATAAGCATCAAATAACGGGAAAAAATAAAAATTCCCGGTATAATAATATATAGAGGGTATAATTCGACATAATTTTTACACTTGATGAGTTATCATATTTACAGGTGATAGATTATGAAGAAAATTAAACCAGTATTTTTAGCAGTTTTAGTGGGATGTTCTTGTGCATTCGTTCTTTTTACAGAATTCGAAGAAAGGACAGAAGTGGCAATTGCCGGAAATGCAGTCGCAGTACAAATCGGTGTTTTCACAAAAGAAGAAAATGCTTTTAAGATGAGTGATGCCTACGGCGGTATTGTCCAAAATGATGGAGGTATTTACAGGGTATATTATTCAGTTTTAAGTAAAGATGAAAATATCGAGTTTATCACAAATTATCTCGACTCAAATGGAGTAAACTACTACTTAAAAAAGATTACTTTGGATGACGATATTTTAAGTGAAGCCATTAAATATGAAGAGATGATGCAAAAGACCAGTGAAGATGCTAAAATCGCTATAAATAAGGAACTACTTGAGATGTATGAGGATGTGATATGAATATGAGTATAATGCTTAAGGATTTACCAACTGAAGATTTACCTAGAGAAAGGCTTCTAACTTATGGTGCACAAAATCTATCTAATGAAGAATTAATCTCCATAATACTTAGAACTGGTACGTTTAATACATCAGTAAAAGATTTATCTACTATGATACTCTCTCAGTGTGGTGACATCACAAATCTAAAATACATGACCATCAAAAAGATGAGTGAAATAAAGGGTCTTGGTACAGTAAAATGTGCAACTCTCCTCGCAGCACTAGAATTAGGTAGGCGAGTATATGAGGAAAATAAGTTGACAACTAAACTGAGAATAAATAATTCTCAAGATGCTTTTAAATATTTTTCTAGATATATAATCGATGATAAACAAGAAAACTTCTTAGTGATATATTTAGATAACCAAAAACAATATATAAATTACAAAATTCTCTTTAAGGGAACTATAAACCAATCGCTTGTACATCCTCGCGAGATATTTAAAAATGCATTTTTAGAAAGTGCAAGTGCTATAGTAGTCATGCACAATCATCCAAGTGGTTTAGTTTTGCCATCTGGTAAGGACGATGAATTCACCAAGGCACTTGTCGAAGCAGGTGAACTCATGGGTATAAAAGTACTCGACCATTTAGTAGTCGGAGGGGGTAATTACTACAGTTATATAGAAGAAGGTCGACTTAGATATGAGTAAATTAAAACCTATTTTCACAGTTGTATTTATTCTATTTATCATGATAATCTTTCATAACAACATCGTTTTATTTTTAGGCAATATAAACTCTCTATTTAAAGAAGATAATAAATTGGAACTCATAAAATATGCCTATGAAAAGAAAATAGAGGACTTAGAAAAAACGATTTATGAATACGAACTAGAACATGATAATATAAAACTCTATGATAGCAAAAGTTATATATTAGGAAAGATAGCCTTAAGAGATATATATGACTTTTATAGCACGCTTGTAATAAATACCGATTCTAAAGTCAAAAAGGGAAATGCCGTGATTAATGAAAACGGTTTTGTAGGTATAGTAGAGGAAGCTGATAAAAGCACGGCAAAGGTAAAATTACTAACTGATTTGACTTTAAGTGTGCGCATAGCAAATTCGTATGGAATACTCGATAATTATATTGAAAAAGATAATTTATTCGTAGTCCATAACATCGATAATTATAAAAAAATTGATATCGGTGATAAAGTTGTGACTAGTGGGTTAACTGATGTGAAAGAGGGAATAGATGTTGGTGAAGTGGTCGATATTGAAAAAAAAGGGATAGAACAGGTGATTTATGTAAAAAGCGAGGTTGATTTCGATAACTTAAATTACCTCTATGTGATGAATTGATGCTACATCTAATCGCTCTAGACTTATTTCTTTATAATCTCACAAGTTACAATCTTCACCTAATCGTTTTAGGATTGCCCATGCAAAAAAACATGACTATTCTCTTATTATATTTTTTGTTTCTAGCATTTTTTGAATGGAAGTTTATCATCAACTTCTTTATATTAACTCTAGTATTTTATTTGTTAAAGTACTTAAATAAGCATGTCAAACTAAATGTAGGCACTTATATCATCGAAGTTATGCTCGCGTATACGATTTATATCTTTACCTCTAATCTAGTAGCAATTATTATATGAGAAAATTATCACATCATCCTTGAAATTTATCTCAACATAGGTTATAATTTTTATAGTCGAGGGTAGCAAACAAAAGTTAAAATTTGCCTAGAAAACTTTCGTCTAAACACTTGACAAGAATGTGCCTCTGGTGGCAAGATTAAATATAGAATGGTTTGTCCGGACCCAAAAAGAAAGTCCGGACCCACAAAG
>JAZQJK010000141.1:0-2718 GCA_045541615.1 Bacilli bacterium | reverse complement strand
CAACAAGCAAGTTTAATAGAGCATTGTAGTTATCACCAATAATAAGCTTATGAGTTAGTTTAGAACTATCATTAATAAAACTTAATTCCTCATTCTTTCTAAAGTATTTAATAGTACTATCCATCTTTTCTAATCTCTTATCAAAATGAAAACCAGTTCTCTTATAAGTAGTTCCTAACTGAGCTATAGATATAGCCTCAGATAAACAATCTGAATTATTAATTAACTTAATGATTAACTCAGCATTAGATTTTTCTATAATTTTATCTTCAACTCTATGCTCTATTTCAGCAATTAAATCTTCCTTACTTTTATTAATTATTTTGTCCATAACATACCTCCCAATAAATTACCATTGTCTCTC
Organism: Bacilli bacterium; assembly: GCA_045541615.1. Taxonomy (GTDB): domain Bacteria; phylum Bacillota_I; class Bacilli_A; order RF39; family UBA660; genus RUG11867. The sequence continues at coordinate 2,354 of JAZQJK010000141.1, read as the reverse complement.
AATAAATATTATAGCATACTTTTGTGCTATTTTTTATTATTATACAACATTTTCAAATATATTTTGCCACCTAAACGCCACCTATAACAGAATTTATTAAACTGCCTATCCCACTCAATCCCTTTTTTTAACAAACAAAATGAGGACACATTACTTCGTGTCCTCTTCAGGGGGTTTTGGTTGATAACTCTCACTTAAGGATCGTAAGAGTATCCGCATGACATTACTATCATGCTACCTAAATAATACTTTACTTTTTCTTAAAAGTCAATGCTATTTTGTAAACTTTTTCAAAAAAGTTTTTTTATACTGTAAAATGTGTAAATGTCCGTAAATAAAATCAAACTACTTTACAACAATACTAACTATCCTGTTAGGTATAACTATAACCTTAACGACTTCCTTACCCTCTGTATACCGCTTTACGTTTTCTTCACTAAATGCCTTTTCCTTAACGACTTCATCACTGTCAGAAGTGCTCACAGATATGCTTCCCCTTAACTTACCGTTGACTTGAACTCCGATTTCATAACTGTCAGTCATGAGTTTATCCTCATCATACTCAGGCCATGTGCTCTCTGCAAAAGCAGGTCCTAAATTGCACATCTCATTAATCTCCTCAGTGATATGCGGTGCGATTGGATTCAATAGTTGCAAGATAATTCTATATTCATCCTTACTGATGGACTCCTCTTTCTCAAAATTGTTTAGCAAAATCATAAGAGCTGAAACAGCCGTATTATAATTCATCGTCAAGATATCCTCAGTGACCTTCTTAATAGTCTTATGGATTTCACTTTCTAAATTATTAGAGTATCCAGCCTTGTCATTTAGTTTACATTGTAATCTGTAAATCCTGTCTAAGAACTTCTTACAGCCCTTAAGCCCATTTTCACTCCATGATGCGTCCTTAGTATAGTCACCAATGAACATCTCATAAGTTCTAAGAGCATCTGCACCATATGTTTTAACCATGTCATCAGGATTTACGACATTACCCTTGCTCTTACTCATCTTCTCATTGTTTTCACCTAAAATCATACCATGTGCAACCCTCTTTTTAAACGGCTCACGTACTGGCACGATTCCACGGTCAAACAAGTATTGATTCCAAAATCTCGCATAAAGAAGATGTCTTGTCGCATGTTCCATTCCACCATTATACAAATCGACTTGACCCCAATACTTCATCGCATCCATACTAGCAATCGCGTCATCGCATTTAGAGTCCATGTATCTTATCCAATACCAACTAGAACCTGCCCAGTTCGGCATAGTATCAGTCTCTCTTGTAGCAGGACCACCACAACAAGGACAAGAAGTATTGACCCATTCTAAAACAGTCGAAAGAGGACTCTCCCCATTATCAGTAGGTTCATAAGATGGTACATCTGGTAATACAACAGGTAAATCTTCTTCTTTAACTGGTTGCCAACCACATTTTTCACAGTAAATCATAGGAATAGGTTCACCCCAGAAACGCTGTCTTGAGAAAATCCAATCTTGAAGTCTATAATTAGTGCATTTCTTACCGAGACCTTTTTCTTCTAAAACACTTATCATTTTCTCAATCGCGTCTTCCTTATTAAGGCCATCTAATACATCCGAATTGATGTGCTCTCCATCACCGGTATACGCTTCACTTTCAACGTCACCACCACTGATAACTGGAACAATATCGATTCCAAATTTTTTAGCAAAAGCATAATCTCTTTCATCGTGTGCAGGAACCGCCATGATAGCACCTGTTCCATAATTTGCAAGCACATAATCAGAAATCCAAATCTCTACTTCTTTTCCACTCGCAGGATTAATAGCAGTGAGACCTTCTAACTTAATACCGGTCTTATCCTTAGTCATATCAGTTCTCTCGATTTCACTCTTCGCACGTGCCTCTTCTTTATATTCTAAAACTTCAGAATAATTAAGAATTCTATCCTTATATTTATCCAAATATGCGTGTTCTGGACTCATAACCATAAACGTAACACCATACAAAGTATCGCATCTCGTAGTGAAAACTTTCAAATAATCATCTGTATCTTTTAAGTTAAATAAAACCTCAGCACCTTCGCTTTTACCAATCCAATTTATTTGAGCAGTTTTGATTTTATCCAAAAATTCAGTGTCATCAAGCCCTTCAATCAAACTATCGGCATAGGCACTCATCTTAAGCATCCATTGATTTTTAAGTTTTTTGGTAGTTTGTGCTCCACATCGCTCGCATACACCACCCGCGGCATCTTCATTAGAAAGTCCTGTCTTACAATTTGGGCACCAATTTATTTCTTTTTCAGCCTTATATGCAAGACCGCCTTTGTAGAACTCTAAAAATTGCCATTGAGTCCACTTAA
>JAZQJK010000140.1:0-3917 GCA_045541615.1 Bacilli bacterium | reverse complement strand
GTAAAACCTTTTTTGAAAGAAAAAACCACCATATTAGGTAGTAATTTTTGTTTATTTTTTTCTCTTTTTCTTTTTAGTATCACTGACATCATCTGTGTTTTTTTCCTCTAATTCAACTTCCTCGTTTTCTAAAAGTTCTTCTCCATCCTCGACTTCATCATTCTTTGATAATGCCGAATTTTCCTCTTCATGCTTTTGGACTACTCGATTTAGAATTTTTTTGAGTTTAGCATTTCTTCTCGTGAGTAGTAGTGAAATTAAAAGCATGAGAACCGAAACACCTATTAGTGCAAATATATATATTTTCATTTCTTCACTATCGGTTTTATAATCTTCAAATATGCTATTGTCATATAGAACAAAACTATTGCTCACTTCATCATACATATAGTAATCAGTTCTTCCAGTTTCGACATTCATCGCATAAACGAGTTTTATATTTTTATACATGCTATTTATTAATACATCGTATACAACACCATTTATCTCTAGCGTACTCTTTTCAAAACCATCGATAGTCTCAGTAGCAGAAACGGGATATAGAGTTAAAGAATTTCCTCGTAATTCTGTGTACTCAACATATGAGTTTTCATTACTATTGTAAATATAGAGTTTTATAGCACCATCGGCGTCTTTTAGTCCAACCAATGTAAAGTGTGTGAGTTCACTCGTAAATGCTGGTACATCGATATCATTTATTTTTATACTCGTAGGCGTATAACCAGTTGGAGCAGTTAAAAGATTTGCCTTTTTGACGACGTTATATTTGCTATTATCAACAGTGACCTCGATCGGTGTCAAGTCTTTTACTTCAACTGTAAGTGTATACTTTTTAGTCGAACCATTTTGTGCAGTTACGACTATTTCTATTTTGTTTATACCTTCAGATATGTCTATTGTACCCGTTCCATAGACTGATGCTTTACTGTCATTTTCTTGCGCGCTTACCTTTATACTTGTCACATCATCTGGTACAGTGACACTATATTCTGTTGTATTTTTATTAAAAGCAGGACTTATATCATACCCTTCTACCTTTAACGATTTTAAATTATTATCTTTTGAATAACTCGCCTCAATTTGGGCTTGCGTTTTAACAGTGACACTTGCATTAGAAACGCTTGGTGTAAATAGTGTGTTCACATCATTCCACGATACCATCGATGCCCCAGTGATTCGCACTCCCGCAGAACCCGATTTTATTGCTTTAAATTTGTATGTATAAGTTTTTGTCTTAGCAGAACCATCTCCATATGCCGCGATGTTAGTATCTCCTGATTGAAGTGAGATGTAATTTGAATCATAGGATATCCCAAATTGCCAAGAACCTAGTGCTTCAGAACAACTAACCTTAACAGTGACTGTAAATGTAGAACCGACTACTGCAGTTTTAGTACTACTCGATGCAGTTATCGACCCACTTGCAGCATTTACATTCAACATGAAACAAAAACTTAGGGCTATGGTAGTAAGTGTTATTATTATTTTTCTCATAAATTCTTCCTCTCTATCCTTGACTTATAGTATATGCTTTAAGTAAATATTTTTGTTCTAAAAGTAAATCTCTTATGTCGACTGTGCCATCTTTGTTGATATCTGCTGATTTCAAATATTCACCACTTATCGTTTTAGATTTAACTAGATGTTTTTGGATTATGAGTAAATCTCTTATATCTATCATGCCATCACCAGATGTATCACCGAATAGGACTACTGTATATACTGTCGTAATTCCCGAATTTGTCACAGTTATCTTTTGCCCAGTACTTATAGTACCTTCTGTTATTTCAGCATTATTAGCATTCATGATTTTAACTGTCGCAAAGTGATGTTTATTTGTTATGCTATTTATTATATTTGAAACATCTGACCCAACTTCAAAGTTACTGGCAATACTGCCATCTACTTTTATTCCAATTCCATTCAGTACTTCAGTCGGCGTATATCCATCAGTCTCTATTTTATGGATATTTATCGTATAAGTTGCTGTTGTTCCATTTGCTGCAGTTACCTTTATAGCGATTATCGATTCTTGCTCACCGAGTTCTATAACGCCGGGATTATCTACTTTAGCAAGTGAATTTGTTGCTTCTGCTGTTACTGTAATGCTCTTAGTATCAAATGGTACAAAGCAATCGTAAGAGTACGCACTGGATTGGAACTCAGGATTTAATTTACACGAAGTCACAGAAAGAGATTTTAAAGTCGCATCAGCATTTCCAGAAGTATCAAGTGAAGTCGCTGGACCCATATTTGAGTAAACCGGAATTAAAAAGTCATATACTGCATTATTCCACTCAGTCTTATCTTCATATGAATTATAGTAACCTTTGTAAGTATTATAACTCTCTGAATATGGTGCTCTTACATTTTGCATGTATTGATTTCCATATAAAGAAGGTACGATTGTGTTAAATTTTTGATAGTATAGAGTACTTTGTCCACGATTTATGTAATTATTTGATATCAAACTGGACCCTTCGTATATTGAGATATGTTGATTATTCCAGTTTCTATTCATCGCATATGTAAGTCCATTTCGTATTACTTCTTCATCAGTCTTACCACTTGCTGCTATGTTAAAGAAGTTGTAGTATCCAACATATTCTCCGTTATAACCATTACCTAGTGATAACACCGATCCTTTAGAACCCTGCTCTTGTATTACACGACTTGCAAGATGTACGGGACTCACCTTTTTGTCACTTCCCGCCTGCATGAATGTATCTTTATAATAGTGAACTCCAAGTGGGCAATTGTTAGATGTCTCAAAACATTCGAAAGGATTATTCATAAAACTGCTTCCGATTATTTTGTTTACGGTCTCGGCAGTTTGAGTAATAGCATTGAACCCTAGATTTTCAAACATGAATATATGTCCTTCTTCTAGAAAGTTTCTCGGGTCCATATAAAATGCGATAGTCTGAGTACTTGCAGCATACCACCCAGCACCCGATAAAGCAATCCATTCACCATTTGAGTATGCTCCATCGGCTGTAGAACGAAGGCTCTCATTAGAACTCTCTATTAGATTTCTTGCAACTACCTCTGCTTCACCATTTACTGCTGTGTAAAAATCCATACCACCTTGCACGTTATTTGTAAAAGAAGGTGTAAACGTCCAGTTTGGATGAATCGCATGAAGCACTGCTATCTTTTTAGCATAATCCTCAGGAAACCCTTTACCCTGCATTTCTAAAACGTAATTTTCATCTATCTCGTATACAGTAGATAACACATTATTTTTAGGTATATACCCTTCATAAAAGAATCCACCATACAAAAATTTTATTTTATAATAAGTTCCACTTTCACCAATGATTTCAACTGATTCCGGCGAATAAAGTCCAATAGTACCGTTAGTATCACTTTTAACTGAACTAGCATCTGACCTAGGTTCTGTTCTCACTACTGCATAACTTTTAACTATACCTTGATTATATGTCTCAGCACATACATCCTCTATAAAGAAAGTCATAAATAAAATTATTGAGCAAATTATGATTTTAACTAACTTCATTTTGGCCTCCTAGTCTACAAGATTATACCATATTTCATGAAAAGAAAAAAGCCCCCACTGATAGGCTCTTGGTAAATTTACATGTTTGTTGTAAATTGTATCTTGTTTTAAAAATTTTTCGGCTTCCTGGTGACTTCACTATATCTCCTCTTCGAAATTTATCCGTTGCCCAGCATATTAAGTCTTTAGGCATAATTATGAGATTTACATCATGATATTTTTAATAAGTATGTTGAATAATTTATACTTGTTTATTGTTTATGTCCTGCCGGACGGGCATTACTTTCTTTGATGACAAAGAAAGTAATCAAAGAAATCAGGGATGTATAATATATGACCTCAGGTGGTCCTTCCGGAGGACGCCTACTCGGCGGGAGCACTTTCTTTTAAAGAAAGT
>JAZQJK010000139.1:0-8130 GCA_045541615.1 Bacilli bacterium | reverse complement strand
ATGTGACACCTTCTATCATGTTACATTATACTATAATTTCAACTTAAATCAATTAAAAAACGCTTTAAAAAATCTTAAAACGTTTAATTAGAATAAGTCACTGTATTAGAAGTCGAAATGGATGGACAACTCGTGTGTTTTTTATTTTCATCTGTTGGATGTATAAATTCAGCTTCAGCAGTACCAGCCTCATCATATAATTTGACTAAAACCGTTGCACAATCTAGACAAGACTTATCGACTGGATTTTCGACATCGCATAAAGTCGTATCCTTGCCGTTTATCTCCGATTTATATGCTCCTTCTTTTACTAGATAATCAATTGCAATATAGAATTTATAGTAACAATTAGTATCATCATCACATGTTTTAGTGCTTCCAAACCTTTTCTTTAAAGTATTCGCATTATCTTGGGCATAAATAATAGCAGATTTTTCTATGAGTTCTATCTTACTATCTAGGCCTTTTTGATTCATCTTATCGCCTGTTTTAAAAATGCTCGGTGCTGCAACTATCATTATAATTGCAATTATCACTATCACTGCAAGCACTTCCACCATTGTAAAACCTTTATTTTTCATCTCTTACCACCACCATAATTTTACTATTTTCTTAACATATATTCAAGCAATAATTATCTCAAACTGATTTCGTTAAAAGTTTCATCAATTTTTCTAATACATACTTGCTTGTATTCGTTTAAAACTTCCTTAGTTATTTCAACTATTTCTTCTTCAGTCACACCTAAGAATGCGCTTATTTCACTAGTCTTATGGCATTTGCCGTTTATATAACCGAGTTTTAACATCACTATAGTTGCTTTTTGGTGAGAAAGTTTTTCAATTATTGCATCGAGTTCACTTGTTCTTATATTAATCATACTTGCTTCTTCTTTACGGATTAGTGCCTCATCATTACTCGTAGTATGTATAAAGTTCGAAGTATTTTCATTAATTAACTCTTGCTCTTTTTCGGAATTTAGAGGCATAGTAACACCGTCTTCCTCTGTAGATTCAAAATTTAAATTTTCTAATTCAGGTGATTCGGAAACTAAACTATTTTTTAAAACCTTTATTTCTTCAGCGTAAATTTTCTCAACTGTTTTCTCTTCGTTTTTAAAGTATTGAGGATTTTTGATGAGGTCCTCTTGCTCTTTTTGTTCAATTTTAGAAAATGTTTCATCTAGATTATTTTCACTATTTAATACGGTCTTTGCACGTTTTAAAAGTATTTTCATATGTGGTAATAGTGTTCCATAGAACTTTTCTCTTTCTACTACTGTATAATCTTTTGATGTTTCTGGGTTATTTAAATCTTTGCCATACCTTCTATATAGAGCATGCCTTTCCTCATCGGTGAGTAGTTCGTTTATCATATAATCGATTTCTACACTATTACCATCTAACAATTCGTATATAGATTTTAGTTTTCTACCACCATTTTTTATAATTTTTGCCTCAGAATTTTCTTCTTTCATCACTATTTCCTCCTCAGTTACATTTAAATTATTAGTGCTTTTTTGATTCATTAAATTAGCCTTATTTTGATATATTTCAGTATATAAACCTTTGTCATTTATGAATATTTTAAAGTCACATTTCTTATACATATTCTTCAATTCTTCTTCATCGATGTTAAAGATTTTTGTTATGTCTTTAGAATTATAAGGTTTGGAACCGATAAAGCCTCCACGCATCAAGTATATTTTACATTCCGTTGAATTGAGTCCACATTTTTGTAATCTCTCAAGGATAGAATTAGTTTTTTCATCTAAATCTAATTTATCTATGCTTTCTTTTATAATAATAGTATTTTCATCTTCGATGCTTGAAACTTCAGGTTGGAATTCCAGCAAAACTTTATTATTTTCTAAGATATGATTAAGTTCTTCATCTTTAGATAATATTTTTTCTTTACTTGTTAAAATAATATCCAGCACATCTTTAGGTTTTAAGTCGAATTTACTTGCTATTTCTTCAATGCTATACACTTTATCTTCAATAAAACCACTGTACATTAAATAAATTTCACTCTCTTTAACAACGAGACCACAATTTTGTAATCTTCTAAATAATGCATACGTTTTTTCATCTGAGTTTAGTGAACGCAATTTATCGATAAAAAGTAATACTTTATATGGTTCGGAATGTATGCCAAATAATTTTGAACGAATTTCCCAATATGCATTTTTAAAGTTTTCCTCATTTATATTAAAGTAGTCCATTATCTCTTTAACACTATAAAAATCTCTATCACCAACATAACCACAATACATGAGATATATGTCACACTCCGTGCAACCTAAACCATAGTCGTCTATCAATATGTCCATCAGACGGTCCGTTTCTATATTTCGAAATTCAACACTTAAGTCGCGGCCTATTTTGCCCTTTTCTTCATCAGATAAAATCCCAGTTTCTGTACTAACTTCAGTATTTTTTATTTCCCTTGTAGAGAGAATTTTATTCTTTTGTTTTTCTAGCCTATCGAGTTGTCGCTGAATTTTAGGTACTATTTCCCCCAAAAATTTTATGTTTTCGGATTCATTCATGTCGGTATTGTAACAAATCTTTTTTAAATCTTCTCCAAAAAATTTATATATGAAATCTTTGTCATTTTTCAAAAGATTTTCTACTGCATTTTTTACAGTTTCCTTATCATAAGACCTAAACATCGCATATATAGATTGTAACTCAAATTTGTTATTCATTGTTTTCTCCTCTTTTTTCTTATCCTTTTTATTTATTCCTAAAGTTTGATAAATGTTAGACATGCATCCATCATAATTGTCCATGTATTCTGCAAGTGCTTTTATTTTTTTATTTGAGCGTGCATGTATTCTGAGTTTTCTCATGGCTTTCTTTTCTAGCTGACGTATTCTTTCCCTACTTACACCAAATTTTTTTCCGACTTGTTCAAGGGTTTTGGGTGTGTCATCATCTAGTCCAAATCTTTCAATTATTATCTTGCGTTCTCTATATTCTGGTAATACTTCTTTCAAAATTTCTTCGATTATATCATGCAAATTACTTTGCATAAATTCTTCCTCAGGAGTATCATCTTCACTGGCGATTAAGTCCCCTATTTCGGTTGTATTATCATCGGAATATGTGACATTTAAACTGATAGGGTTTATCACACTCCTCATAATATCTTCTATCTCTGAAGCAGGAATACCGGTATATTCAGAGAGTTCTTCGTTATTTGGTTCTCTAAATAGTTCATCGCTTAAAATCGCATATGCCGCTATAATTTTATTTTTCTTTTCTTGAATATATGTCGGAGTTCTAATCATACTTCCATAATCATATAGACTTCTATAAATACTCTGTTTTATCCACCAGTAAGCCATAGTCGTAAATCTATTTCCCTTAGTGACATCAAACTTATCTACAGCATTCATCAGTCCTATCATACCATATTGAACCAAATCTTCAAGTGGTAAACCCCTATTTTGTACCTTTTTAGCCATACTTACGACTAAGCGAAGGTTACACTCGACAAGAGTTTTTTTAGCTTCCTCATCGCCATCTAAAATCCTATACCCGAGTTCCTTTTCTTCTTCAGCAGTTAAAAGTGGATAACTGCCGATTTCTTTTAAAAATATCGATAAAGAATTACCTGATTTCAAACTTTCTTCTTTTAAAAAGTCATCATCTATTTCTATTTCAAACTCTTTTAGAGGAATTCCATTTAAATTACAGTAAGTCGTTATTAAAACACAAGCATTTGGTTCATCGAAAATCTCATCGACAAATTTTTCTTTTAATAAAGTTCTATTTTTTTGAACTACGCTCTTTACATTTTCGTTTAGAATGGTGCAATTAGAAAGCATCTTTTCGCTTAAATCGAACGATAATTCCAATCTAATCGCTTTAAAAAACTTAACTATTTTATTAAATGTATCATCAACATTACTTGTATTTGGTGTTGTATATAAAATATTCGATATAAAGCGGAAATCATATTGCTTCTCTATTTTTTCTTTTGTATAATTTTTAACTTTATTATCGATTTCTAATGTCATTTTATTTAAAAATTCTTCTTCAGTTTTAAAGTTTTCTCTATTAATTCGGTCCAAAACTATTTCAACTACATTATTCAAATCTTCTTCATTTAAAAAGGAATATTTTTTATGTAAATTTTTTATAGTAGAATCATTCATTTTTTTACCCATTAAAATACTCCTTTCCACAAATTTCGCATGTTATATATTACCATTAAATTTATATTTTTACAATATTTACCGAATTTAAAAAATCGCGTTTTAGTAACGCAATTTAGTCTAGCACGGCCTTTATTCTTCTAACACCTGCACTAGATGCTTCCTCTTTTACGATTTTAAAGTGATGTAGGTCTTTTGTGTTTTCTACATGTGGGCCAGTACATATCTCTTTTGATACATCCCCTATTGTATAGACTGTTACGACATCGGGGTACCTTTCGATGAACATCGCTTCGGCTCCCGTTTTCACTGCATCCATTTTTTCCATCTCTTCTTTTGTGACAGAGTATCCAGCATCTATCCATTCATTCACTAAGTTTTCAATTTTTACTTTTTCTTCATCAGTGAGTTTTCTATCGAAGTTAAAGTCAAATCTCATTCTTTCGGGAGTTATGTTACTTCCCATTTGGTGTATATCTTTATCTTCAAGTATGACTTTGAGTGCTGCATTTAATAGATGAGTAGCAGTATGGTATTTGGTCTCAATATCTCCTGTACCTGCTAGACCACTTTTAAATTTGCCCTCTGCACCAGCACGCGATAGTTCTTGATGTTTTTTAAATTTTTCTTCGAATCCTTTTGTATCTACACTTAAATTTCTCTCTTTTGCAAGTTCTTCAGTTAGTTCAATTGGAAATCCGTAAGTATCATATAATTTAAATGCAAGTTCACTAGATATTACATCAGTAACTCCCTCAACTACTTTGTTGAATTCTTTCAAGCCTTTTTCGAGAGTCCTATTAAATTTGCTTTTTTCAGTTTCCACCGTACTTATTATCATATCCCTATTTTTTTCGAGTTCAGGATAAAATTCTTTATAATCATCGACTACTTTATTTATTAAAATTGTCAAAAAGTCACCATTTATATCAATACCTAACTTGTGCATGTGGCGTATGGTTCTTCTTATGAGTCTTCTTACTATATAGCCTTGGTCTGTGTTTGATGGTTTAACACCAGAATCTTCACCGATTATCATAGTAATTGCCCTTACGTGGTCTGCTATAATTCTCATACTTGGAATATATTCGCCATCATATTTTTTGCTACTGTACTCTTCGATGAGATTTATAAATGGTTTAAATATACTAGATAGATAGTTGTCATTTACGCCTTCAAGTATTGCGGTAGTTCTCTCAACTCCCATACCTGTATCGACATTTTGATGCGCTAGAGGTGTGAAACCATTCTCATCATGATTATATTGCATGAATACGTTATTCCATATCTCAACCCATCTATCATCACTTGGGTCGTGTTTTTCAGGAATTTCATCATCACTTCTCCAGTAGAATATCTCTGTATCAGGTCCACAAGGGCCTTGAAGTGTCATATTAGGCCACCAGTTATCTTCTTCGCCCAAGTAACTGATTCTATCATCACTAATTCCTAGACTTCTCCAAACTTCAGCACTCTCATCATCTGCTCCAACGAGGTCGTTTCCTTTAAAGACTGTGACAGCAAGACGTTCTTTTGGAATACCTAATACTTCAGTTAAAAACTCAAAACTCCATGTGATACTTTCCTTTTTAAAATAATCACCTAAAGACCAGTTTCCAAGCATTTCAAAAAAAGTATGGTGCGTGACATCTCCGACTTCATCCAAATCATTTGTACGAACACATTTTTGATAGTCGACAAGGCGAGTACCAAGAGGATGTTTTTCTCCCTTTAAATAAGGCGTTAGGGGTTGCATACCTGCCGTATTAAATAAAACTGTGTTATCATTTTCAGGTACAAGTGGACTACTAGGAATTTGCACGTGTCCCTTACTTAAAAAGAAGTCGATATATAATTTTTTTAAATTCATTTAACCTCAATCCCTTCGATAAGAGTGTTTATTTTTTCTCTTAAATCTTCTAAACTTCCGTCGTTTAAGATAGTATAATCGTAATCCGAATAATTATCAAGTCCAACTTCAGTTATATGACTCTTTTGTTTACCAGTGAGTTCACTTTCAAACTCTGGTCTTATTATATGTATAGTCTTTATTCTTTCAGGATACCTCTCTTTAAAGTATTCGATTTCTATAGGTAAGCGCACATCATCTATCATGACCGCTTCTACAAATTCGTTGTAAACATCCATATCTTCATCGAGTCTTTTAACATAGAAGTCCTCTTTACCAAGTTTTTTTCTTATCACTTCAGTACCAAGACTTTGTAGTAGTTCACGTGGTTTAGTCTCATCACGACCATCCCAGTCAGTTATCTCTTTGACATACATTTTTATATATTTACCATATGATGTCACAAGAGAGTTTTTACCTAAAGATTTGTAATAATCTTTAATCATGTTAGCGCTTGTCGTTTTACCGTGTCTTGCTTTACCGCTTATTAAATAAATAGTCAAATTTTCTTTCAATTTAATCACCAAAGATATTATATAATTTTCTTTAAAAAAAATCTATCCATTATTGGAAAGATTTTACTGTTTTTAACTCAAACGATATTCATCACCCATGATACCTGTACCTATGAGAGATGCTGAAACTTCTGGTTTGAGGTTTATGACGGGAACAACATCATATGAACCGTTCACAATGCCGTAGCTCAAATTCCCAGAACTGCTCATATAGAGCATACTCGAACTTTCACCATTAAAAATGCTAGGTGACATTGACCAGTATTCGGAACCTTTATATAGAAAATAACCCGCATTATTCGTCCCTTCAACGCCTCCGGCGAGGCTGATTTCGTCAGCACTTATTAATCCGATTGGATACTCTAAATCTCCATTTCCATATGTTTTATCTGTTACTGTATATGCATCTTGTTTTTGTAGACACTTTAGTTGTGGTGTCTTTTTTTTCCATAATCTATAATAACCATCGAATTCTGTCCTTGCTTTTGCATAGCCTTGGTCATTACTAGATTTTATACTTCTATCTCCACAAAATAACGTGTCCGCAATATAATCTTCATATTCTTTATCCACGATGTTTGCCTTGTACCATATATCTAGATAATCTTTTATCGTACTATCTTTAACATTTGCGTGCGTTGCTTCGTATGCTGTCGTTGTCCACTTGCCTCCGGCACTTTCACATGCACTCTTACTTGTATATGTACTTGCATTATCCACGACATTGTTACTGTTATCAAGCATCAAACATCTATTCGCATTTGTTGTTATTCCTGTCAGTCCATACATATATCCTACGTACGCATTGTCATTGAAATTAGTGTTGAATTTTTGATTATCTTTATTTAATACCCTATCCGAACTTGTGTCAGTATTGGCATGACAGCTCGTTCCATCATATATCAGCCTCAAACTTCCATCTCCATTGATGCGTATTATTCTCCAGCAAAATCCTGCAAAAGATACGTAGTTATTGGTAACATTTCCTCTAAAATAGTAACTCGTTCCATAGTCATCTTCCATCTCATAAATACCTTCGTCAGTAGTTGCTACACTTGCAAATAGATTGGTTGGGGCTACTCCTTTTGATGTTGCTATTAATTTATTTATTGGAGGTTGTTCCCCGTTTTCAAGCGTAAACTGACTCCAAAATGATGCATTAAAGTCTTGTGTTTGGTCTACTGTTTTTGAATTTACTAGAGTTATCTCAAGTTCATAGTAGTACTTTTCTCCTGCTGGTATTAATAATCCATCAGAAAGTTCTACTTTTACGTTTGTCACATTTGTTGGGACATTTCTATTTGTTATAAAGTCATTATAAGTACCGGTTTCATCATTTGAATATCTTAGTGTATAAACTAAACTTCCCTCTAAGTATGTATTTGTTAAGTTAAACCAACTTATTTTGGCATATGCATCTACTGTACCTGTGTTTTCAATAGTGAACTTTTTAGTAATGCTATCATCAAAGTTTAATACTCCACCGACACCTGCATCGTTATCTGCGAATGTCAGTGCCATAGTACCGGTTTCGAGTGTTA
>JAZQJK010000138.1:0-12131 GCA_045541615.1 Bacilli bacterium | reverse complement strand
AGAACATAATGTATGAATACTTTTTCCATTTTTTCTTTCTTTGTATAAATTTAAAATATCGTTATTACTTAATTTAGTCATATAAAAACCTCGTTTCTTATGTCCAAGAAACGGGGTTCATATCAAATCAAAACCTAGTTTTTTTTACATTTCCTTTTCTTTAGAAGTATAATCAGCAAGAGAATAAAGACCGTTTTCTAATTTAACGAGTTCGAATGTTTCACTTGAAATTTTAGCATTCAGTTCATCAGAGAGATTTTCAGGATGGATTCTAAGATATAGAATTTCAGGTAATGATTCTTTTGAAGTGACAAGTGGTTTAAACTCGATGCCATCTTCTTTTTGTTCCATAGTACAAAAATCATATCCAAGCATTTTCTTTTCTTGTTTAGAGAGATTTTTATAAGTTTCACTTGGTACAGTTATAGCAACCTCGATTTTACCTTTTCTATCATATGGTTTTTCATCTTTTACGATAGAGATTTCCTCCACATTCTTAATCTCAAGTTCATGTATAATAGAAGAATACTTTCTTTTAAAATCATCATCTGCACTTGTGACATTATAGAAAAGGACTTTATCTGGTCTTTTTCTTCCGGGATTTTCCTTAACAAGCCCGTCCCCCAAAAATTCGTAAAGAGGATAAGCGTCTAATTCTGGTATATAATCGTATTCAAAAATTACACACCATTCTCTTGTAAGTTGTTTTTCTTTATTCATAAAATTTCCTCCTTCATAGTTAAAATATATCATAGGAAGCCCTAAAAGTTTACTAAAACAGTGAATACTTTACAATAAAGTGTAAAGATATTATGTAAAATAAAAGTTTGATAAATAATGCCCTTTACTTAATAAATTCATATAGATTTCACAAATGTGCTATAATCTTTAATTAGGAAAGAGGTTTGTCTATGAAAATACTTATAGTAGATGATGAAGAACTTATCAGAACAGTAATAAAAGAATACGCGAGTATCGAAGGATATGAAACCGACGAAGCAGGTAATGGACTTGAAGCGATAGAAAAATGTAAAATTAATCACTACGACTTAATCATAATGGACATCATGATGCCCAAACTCGATGGATATCAAGCAGTAAAAGAGATAAACAAAAACCACAACACACCTGTTTTAATGCTCAGTGCTAGAGGTGAAGAATATGACAAATTACTAGGGTTTGAACTCGGAATAGATGACTATGTCACAAAACCGTTTAGCCCAAAAGAACTCATGGCGAGAGTGAAAGCAATTCACAAGAGGATGAATAGAGTCACGAAAAAAATAATCATCGGCTCCCTCGTAGTTGATGACATAGCAAGGGAAGTCACAGTCGATGGCAAAGAAGTAATTCTAACACTTAAAGAATATGAACTTTTAAAATATCTACTTGAAAACAAAAACATCGCCGTATCACGTGAACAACTGATAAACAGTGTGTGGGGTTATGATTTTTATGGTGATGATAGAACTGTAGATACACACATTAAAACGTTGAGGGGAAAAATCGGAAAATACAAAGATAACATCATTACACTTAGAGGGGTAGGTTATAAATTTGAATATAAAGAATAACAAACAATCCCTTGCATTTAGAGCGACTGCTATCCTCATCTTTTTCAGCAGTTTAATCCTTTTAATAATGTATTTTTTTCAACTTTTTTATACGGATTACTTCTATGAAAAACATAAGACAAACCAAGTATACTCAATTGCCAAAAAAATAGAAAAAAACTTAAATGACTTGCCAAATTACTTCGAAAAGACGAGTATAGAAAACGATGTCTGTATTTCACACTTATCTCAAAGTAGTTCATACCTCTATAATGAAAATCTAAAAGGGTGTATATTAGAAAACCCAAATAGTAGGATTTTAACCTTAATGAATGAGATGTATTCTTCTAAAAAAACGACTATGTTTTATAAAATAACTAATCCTGTGTATAATACCAAAACTTTTTTATACGGAACTAGACTCAGTGATGGAAGTTACATCTTTATAAATAGTCAACTAGAAAATTTAGATAAGACATCTGTTATTTTAAGTGGACAACTCATCTATCTTTTACTCATCGTCATAATCCTCTCAATAGTGATAGCGTTCTTTATATCCAATGCGATTACAAAACCGATTTTAAAAATAACGGATAAAGCAAAAAAGATGGGTAAAGGTGATTTAAACGTCGTATTTGAAAGTTCTAATATTAGTGAAATCGATGAACTCAGTGAGACATTAAACTTCGCGCGTGATGAGATGAAAAAGACAGATGATTATAGAAGAGATTTAATGGCTAATGTTAGTCATGATTTAAAAACACCTCTGACATTAATCAGGTCTTATGCTGAAATGGTTAGAGATTTAACATATAAAGATGATATCAAAAGAGAAGAACATCTAAATGTCATAATAAATGAAACCGATAGACTTAATAATCTCGTAAACGACATTTTAGTACTATCTAAACTCGAGAGCAATGCTGAAGAATTAGATATTGAAAAATACGACATGATTGCTCAAATTAAAGAAGTGATAAGTAAATTTGAAATACTCGAGATAACTGAAAACTATAATTTCATTTACTCAGGTCCCGAAACTGCAATAATAGAAGCTGATAGAGATAAGATGTCCCAAGTCATATATAACTTGGTCAACAATGCTATAAATTACACCGGAGATGACATGAATGTCTACATAAATGTCACAAAAAATAGGCATGGCTACTTAATAGAGATAATCGACACAGGAAAAGGAATAGACAGCGAAACTATAAAACACGTTTGGAATAGGTACTATAAAACCGAAAAAAAGCACAAACGAAACAAAATAGGTACGGGACTAGGATTATCAATAGTGCGAGAAATACTCGAAAAACATAACTTCAAATACGGAGTAAAAAGTACTGTAGGAAAAGGGACAAACTTTTACTTTACTGTTAAACACAAGTAAAATTCACAGAGATTTCATAATAGTCAATTATAATACTATCAGTTTGGCTGAACACATTTTTTTACTTACTCATTCTCAATAAATGTTACTAAATATTATTTCAAGTTTGTCAGCCAAACTTTTTTTTGTTATCATGTATATGGGAGGCATTATGATAAAAGAAAAATTATATAAATTATTTGATGAAAAAAAAGATGCAAAATATAGAGATTTCTCTAAAAAACTCACTCCTGGAGATTTTACAATGCTGGGAGTAAGAGTACCAGATATGAGAAAAATTGCCAAAAATTTAACTATCGAAGAAAGAGAAAGTATTATAAAGTTAGAATGTGATGACATATTTGAATTTAAACTCATACGTGGCCTCGTAGTCGCCGATATAAAAGATGTGGATAAATATAAATATGAATTTGAGAGGTTCTTACCACTTATAGATAATTGGGCAATATGCGATATATTTATCGGAAGTTCTAAAATAATAAAAAAAGATGATGAGTTTCTAAATAGGGTGGCTTTTGTCATTTTACTAAACTACTATCTAATAGATGAATATATAGATAAAACATTCGATTTAATAAAAGACTTTAAAAGCGATAAATACTATGCTAATATGGCTCTTGGTTGGCTCATCAGTTATCAATATATAAAGTATCCTACTAAGACACAAGAATTTTTAACAAATTGTAATCTCGATAAAACAGTATTAAAAATGGGCATCAGAAAGATAAAAGACTCCTATAGAGTGAGTCCAGAAAATAAAGAATGGCTCAAAAAAATCGGTTAAGCTTTTTTAACCGATTTTCTTACGTTGATGATTATCATATAAATACAAATTATTGCTATCGCTAGAACTATTGTTGCCATGAACTCACTTGTGAGACACTTTATAAAGAAGTCAAAAGTATTTGCTCCTTCCATAAGTCCCTTCGCATATAAAATACTCATATAAAGAATTCTATCTATGATATAAGATATAAAAATGCCAAGTCCTACTGCTAAATACTCAACTGTGAATTTTCCTACTGCATTATAAACTGCTGCATATACCAAGTGACTTACTAAAAATGCGACAACAGTACTAAAAAATTGACCTAAAGTTGGGTAAAATATTCTAAAGTCACCAATCATTAAGTGTTCGTTAGTAAAAAGATATTGAATTACAGTATTATGACCAGCAGTTATCTTATTAGCAAGAGGTGCAACACTTAGCATCATGAGGAGCATGAATACCACATAAAGAGCACTTGCTATATAAATACTTTTTCTAGATTCCTTAAAACCATAATACTTAGATATGAGAGCTACGATTAAAAATGTAAGCGGATAAACCGTCACGCCACCTGAGATTAAAATGTTTTGGGCTGGTTCATAAGTCTTAAGTGCGAAAATAAAAGTTATAATCAAAATAATCGCGAGCAACCCCGTTAAAAAGACAGGACTTTTCTTTACGACTTCTTCTTTCTTATTTACAACCCCTAAAATTCCTTCCATATATTATCACCAACATTATAATACATTATTTTTATGAAAAAAGAAAGGGATAATTTGTCGAAACACTTTAAAAAAAGATAAAAATGTGCGAATATTAAAACATAGAAAGAGGGACTTTATGATAAGAATAGATATGTTACTAAGCGAACTAATAGATGATGTCTCATATGCAAAAAGGACACTTACTTTACAAAAAACATTCGACCAAATAAGAAATAACTAAAAAAAATCGGTTATGTGTGATATACTGTTAAAATAGTGGGAGTGCTTTATATGGACAGTATAGTTAAATTTAATAAAAAGAAAAACATACCAAAGTATATTTTTTATACAGTACTAAGTTTAATACTTCTAATAGTAGTGTACTTGACTTTCAGTTTGGTGTCTTACTATAAAGAGAATATCAATCAAAAAGAAGATGCCCTTGTATACGTATTCGATGCTGGTACTAAGAAGAATAATCTAGATATTGTTTATGGTGATAAAAATATAAGCGAACAATTTCTTTCATATAATGTATCCTACGGCATCGATGTATCTGAGTGGCAAGGTTCTATAGATTGGGAAAAGGTTGCCAATACTGGTATTAGTTTTGCCTTTATAAGATGTGGTTTTCGACAAACAGAAGGGTCAAAAATCATGGAAGATGGACAATTTAGAGAAAATATGGAGGGTGCAATTAAGGCGGGATTAAAGGTTGGTGTGTACTTTTTTGGTACCGCTAAAAACGAAGAAGAGGCCCTAGAAGAAGCGAATTTTACATTAGATTTAATAAAAGATTATAACTTGAGTTATCCAGTTGTATATGACATAGAGAGTTTTGATGGTCGTCTTAAGAATGTCGGATATTCTGCGATTACAGATAATATACTCACCTTTACGGAGACGATAAGTGCTCACGGATACGAGACAATGGTCTATTCCTATAAAAATGCATTACAAAATAGACTGGATACGGGTAAACTAGATGGGAAACTGATTTGGCTTGCACACTATGTAGATGAAACTGATTACACAGGAAATTATAATATTTGGCAATACACTGCCGAGGGGCGAGTAGATGGAATAAGTACATATGTCGATTTAAATATATCATATTTTGATTATGTAGAAAATGAGGATGATATAATACCAAATCCAAACTACAAAAAAGCACCGGATGTCGAGTTTGAACTACGCGAAGAGAAAGTGCGCACTAATAAAAGTGCAATCATGCGAAATAGTGCAACTGACCTTTTACCTAATAAACTCGGTCAAATAAAATATGGAACTGAATTACTCAGAACGGGCATTTCTGATAAGTATTCACGCGTTTTATATAATGGACGCGTCGTATATATAGATAATTCCGACCTCGTTTTAACTGATTAGGGCTACTTGACAAAAGGTTCATATTTAAGTAAAATGTTATGTGTAAGAAGGGTGAATACTATGTATGATTTGAAAATAAACTTATCTCCAAAAGATATACTGAATAAAGAGTTCAAAGTTGATGCTAAGGGGTATAGACCTCAAGAAGTCGACCAATATTTGGACCTCATCATTGCTGATTATACTGAATTCATCCGCCATATAAAAAAAATCTCGCACGATAATAAAGAGTTAATCGAGGACAATGTAAAACTTAAAAACGAGATTAAAAAGTTAAAGTTGGAACTCGATACTCGTGATGAGGAATACACTGGAAAATATACGAGTAACAATGTCGATTTACTCAAGAGATTGTCCAATCTAGAAAAAATTGTATATGGAAAAAATGAATAAAAATGATGTGGAAAGACAAACGCTGGTAGAATTGCTACTTGAGGAAAGTCCTTGCTCACTCAGTCTGTGATGACTGGTAATGATTGTGCTAGGGGAATAAATAACCCTAGGTACGCTTTAATGCGTAACGGCTCCGAAATAACCTCAAATGGTTAAATTAGGTATAAAAGTGCCAAAGAGACGAGTTCTACTGGAAACGGTAGAGGTGGAACGTGGTAAACCCCGCAAGTGAGAAACCCAAATTATGGTAGGGGAGCTCTGATGGAGAAAACGAACGAAATCGGAGTTCTAGATTTATGTCTAGAAAGATAAATGTTTGTCACCAATTATGGTACAGAACAAGGCTTACTAAACATTATTTTTTTTAAATTAAAGGAGTGAATAAACTTGAATGAGATAGGAAATGATTTCAAGTTAGCGCGCTTATCTTCAAGCGTCAGTTTAGAAGAGGCTAGTAAAGATACGGAGATACCTATTACGGCACTCGAACAAATAGAAGAAGGAACAATTGGTAGTTTTAAAGATATATTCGAATTAAAAGGATATTTACAGGTATATGCTAAATATTTAGGTTTAGATGCCAATCAAGTCATAGATGATTTTAATGAGTACATGTTTGAATATACATCAAAAATACCACTTGAAGACTTAGAAAAGGCCATCCAAGAAAAAGAGAGATTAGAAGAAGAAACTGAGACTAATGAAATCAAAGCAGTATCGCCATATCTTAAACCACAAGAAGATAACTCAGCCCAAAAGATGGTTATAACTGTAATAGTAATAATTATTTTAGTTGCTATAACGCTCATATGGGCTATTAAACAGGTCATGTAAAAGAGAGGAAGTATACTATGAATTTACCAAATAAGATTACCGTGAGCAGAATAATATTATCTGTAATAGTTTTA
The DNA here is from genome assembly GCA_045541615.1 of Bacilli bacterium. Taxonomy (GTDB): domain Bacteria; phylum Bacillota_I; class Bacilli_A; order RF39; family UBA660; genus RUG11867. The sequence goes on along the minus strand of JAZQJK010000138.1, from coordinate 5,022 downwards.
ATAATAATGGTATTCCCATTTTATCAAATAGGTTTTGATTGGCCAACATATCTAATCGCTGGTAGATTAGAAGTAAACTTAAAATATATATTATGTGCTGTGCTTTTCATAATCGCAAGTACTACTGATTTTCTAGATGGTTACATCGCAAGAAAAAACAACTTAGTCACCGATTTTGGAAAAGTTATGGATGCTATTGCAGATAAGATTTTAGTAAATGGTATTCTAATCGTTCTTGCAATAGATGGATTTATTTCACCAGCAATTCCAGTTATAATTATAACTCGCGATACATTTGTCGACTCAATAAAGATGGTTGCAGGACAAAGTGGCCACGCAGTTGGTGCTTCAATCGCCGGTAAAATAAAAACGATATGCATGATGATTGGTGTATCATTGATGCTATTATATAACTTACCATTTGAACTCATCGGTATAAGAGTTGCTGACGCACTCATAGTTCTCGCAACTATTCTATCAGTTGTATCAGGCGTACAATACTATCAAAATAACAAAAAAGCATTACTTAAAGATATGTAAAAGAGTGTAAAAGCACTTTTTTATTTTTATATTTTATGTTATTATAGACAATAAGATGATGGAGGGGTACTATGTTAAACAATGGTAAACTGTTATACGATTTTAAAGAGGAAATAAAACAAAAATATTCATATGATGATGACCTTGCTGAGACTATTGCAATGACAGCAGAATCGCTAATAGATTATTTCGGTGTGGAATACGAAAGTTTAATTTTAGAAGCAATTAGTTCTTGTAAATATGTCATAGCCAAAAAAGAAAAAGAAATAGATGGAAAACTTTCACCTGTATTTGAAAACGTTTATGATGTATTAAAAAGAGAAAATATGATTTTAGATATAAAAGGTACTACAATAAGTGATGGCGACTTAAAAAGGGCAAGTGGAGTATATACATCTGTTCCGAAACTCTCATTTACTGATGGGAAGTACAATATCGATAAGATAGACAGAATAATAGTATTAGGTAGTCACTTTAACAAAGATAATCCTGCATCACTTGGGCTCATTGCTCATGAGACAATGCACATGATAAAATCCTATATAAACGAATTTACAATCGATGGAGACAAATTGGTTGAAAGACGTGGACTTGGAAAAACTGAATACAAACTTACAAATAGCAATGATGGAATTAATCTTTCATTAGAAAAAGAAACCGGTGTAGGAATTGAAGAGGGATTAAATTCATACGATGAACTCAAACTAGTAAGAACGGCATATGACAGCAACTACGAGACTTATGGATATGCATATCAAAGGGTTGTCGCTGGAATTTTGATAGATAATATTAATTTAGATGAATACATAAAAAAAGCACAACTCACTGGCAATACCGAAGAATTAAAAAATATTTTTGATGAAAACATACTAGGTGGATATGATGAATTCATTAGAGATTTGGACAGTACAGTAGAACTAGAATACAAGCGATTCGAATATATACTCGATATCGAAAAAAGCAAGGAGTATTTAAATGAACTCGATAAAATATTTGAAGAAAGACTCGTGCCAAAGTTACAAAGCATAAAAAAATCTCTAGAAAATTCTCAAGAAAAAAATTATAGCATATAAATTACATGTAAAAGTGTAATTTTTTTGCGCCTTGTAGAAAAATATGGTCTATTTGCAAGTGCATATAAAAAAATCGTGATAGAGTTTACGTTGAAAAGGTAAAAACTTTATCACTGTATGTCGAAAGTAAAGAAGGAAGGAGAATTAAGAAGTCTGAAGAAGACTAACGACAAAACTGTTACTGGAAATGCACAAAAAAATAGAAGTTGAGGTGCTTTACGAATAGAAAAAACGTACTTACAACTTTATTTATTGCACTTATACTATACGAATTACTACCTATATAAAGGATCTTCTTACTGGTCGCTGTCGCCTAGTACTTCTTCGTTTTTGGTTTCTTCTGCTCCTTCTTTTTTCTAGCTCTGAGTTTTGCCGTTTCTATGGCGTGGCCCCAGTTATATCGCTGACCACTGAATACTCAAAACAGTTAAGAGTCTTGGGAACACAAAATGTGCCGTTCACTCTAGAGTTTTGGGAGATACTTGAGGATAATTCAAAACAATAAATAAAGAAACAACATGAGGTAATAAAAGGCCCGAGGAATTTCGTTTAAGAAAGCCCGAGGGTCGATTTTTGTGAAAAAAAACACCTTGTTTTTTTCTACAAGATTTGATATTATATCTATGGCTTTAAAAAGCCGAAATAAACACTACACGTGGATTTTCATCTCTAGTGATTCTTAGCCGGAGTTGAGATGATTTAGAAACGGTAGAAAGATTTAACAAAAGGAGGAATTAAAATGGCTGTTGTTTCTATGAGTTATTTATTAGAAGCAGGTGTTCACTTTGGACATCAAACTAAAAGATGGAATCCAAAAATGAAGGAATACATCTTTACTGCAAGAGACGATATTTATATTATCGACCTTGAAAAAACAGTTGCTTGTATCGAAAAAGCATATGAGGAACTAAAGAAAATAAGTGAAAACGGAGGTAAATTCTTATTCGTTGGAACTAAAAAACAAGCAAGCGAAGTAGCAAAAGAAGAAGCGCTTAGAAGTGATTCATTCTACGTTACTGAAAGATGGCTTGGTGGTACTCTTACAAACTTCCGTACTATTAGAAGAAGAATTAAGAGATTAGAAGAAATCGAAAAAATGGAAGCAGATGGAACTTTCGAATTACTACCAAAAAAAGAAGTCATCGGTATTAAAAAAGAATATGACAAATTAAATAAAGTACTTTGTGGTATTCGTGGTATGGAAAAATTACCAGATGCTATGATTATAGTAGACCCTAAAAAGGAAATCAATGCTATCCGTGAAGCACGTAAATTAAACATTCCAGTATTCGGTTTAGTTGACACTAACTGTGACCCAGATGATGTTGACTATGTAATTCCAGGTAATGATGATGCAGTTCGTGCTGTAAAGGTAGTTTTAGGTTCTTTAACAAATGCTATTTGTGAAGGTAAAAATCTTCCACTCGTCGACTATGTCACTGAAGAAGATAAAAAACCTGTTAAAAAGGATGTTAAAGAGACAAATGAAGAAGTAGTAACTGAAACAGTTGATTTATCTTCTAAAACAGTTGCTGAATTAAGAGAAATGGCAAAAGAAGCAGGTATTTCTGGTGTCAGTTCTATGAAAAAAGACGAACTTATCGAAGTATTAAGCAAATAATCATTTGTATATAAGAGAGGATGAAAATTATGATAACTGCTAAAATGGTAAATGAACTTAGAACTATGACTGGTGCAGGTATGATGGATTGCAAAAAGGCTCTTGTTGAGACTAATGGTGACATCGATGCTGCAGTAGACTATCTAAGAGAAAAAGGTATTGCAAAGGCTGCAAAAAAAGCAGATAGAATTGCTGCTGAAGGTCTTGCTAATGTATATGTTGAAGGAAACAGTGCTGTAATAGTTGAAGTTAACAGTGAAACTGACTTCGTTAGTAAAAATGAAAACTTCAAAGCGCTTGTAGATGAAATTGGTAATGCCGTTCTTAAAAGTGGCGCAACTACTCTAGAGGAAACTCTTAAAGCAGAAACTAGTGAAGGAACTGTTGAGGAACTAATCGTTACTAAAACTGCAACTATTGGAGAAAAACTTTCTCTTCGCCGCATCGAAGTACTAACTAAAAGTGATGATGAGGCATTCGGTTCATATTTACATATGGGTGGTAAAATTGCAGTTTTAACTGTAGTTAAAGGTGCAAATGAAGATGTTGCAAAAGATGTTGCAATGCAAGCTGCCGCTATGAAACCTGAATACTTAAATGAAGATGAAGTACCTGCAGAAAGAGTAGAAAAAGAAAAACAAATCTTAATCGAACAAGCAATGCAAGAAGGTAAACCTGCTGATATCGCTGAAAAAATGGTTGCTGGAAGACTAAAAAAATTCTTCAAAGAGATTTGTCTAGTTGACCAAGCATTCATCAAAGATGGAGACATCGATGTTAAAACTTATGTTAAAAACAACGGTGGAGAAGTTGTGAAAATGGTACGTTATGAAGTTGGAGAAGGTATGGAACACAGAGTTGAAAACTTTGCCGACGAAGTAATGAGCCAAATCAATGGACAATAAAAAACTCAGAATATTAATCGATATAGTGCTCATAATACTAGGAATAATATTCCTAGTATTTGGCATTAAAGATGCAATTTCAATGTACAATTCTACTAGAATAGAGGATTCCGTTCTCTTTAAAAAAGATTTTCCATATGTATCAAGTGATAATATCTATGAATATATGTCAATTAAAGAGCTTGATAAATTTGTTCAAAAAGATACCGGTATCATTCTTATAGGAAATAAAAATGATAGTTGGACCCAAGTACTAGTGGAACCATTAAATGAAAGTGTATCTTACGAATATAGTAAAATATATTATTATGAAAATGATGGATCCGACAAAGAAACAAAAAATTATAAAAATATACTTTCTCAATTAAAAATAGAAAAAATATCTAATCCTACCATAGTTTTTGTTATAGACGGAAAAATAAGTAATGTTTACTTTAAAAATGATATATATGATGGAGATTATGAAGGTACACCAATAGATTATTGGAATGAAGAATCAAAACAAAATTTTAGTAAGAATATCTTAAATGATATAGGCAAACTAAAATAGATTTTGATTCTTTTTTTACATATAAAATGCCACTAAGTACCAAAAAGTAGTGAATTTTACAAAAGTGATGTGCCAAAAAGTAGTGAATTTTGCAAAAATGATGTGCCAAAAAGTAGTGATTTTGTTGACAACGGCTTTAAAATACCTTATACTTAATTCAAAGAAGGTGTCCAAATGAGAAGAAATATTTATAAAGAATTTCAAGAATGGAAAAATAAAAACGTAAAAAATCCACTAATGGTTGTCGGTGCGAGACAAATAGGTAAAACTTATTCAATAGATGAATTTTGTAGGAATGAATATAAAAACTATTACTATGTAAATCTATTAAAT
>JAZQJK010000137.1:0-7393 GCA_045541615.1 Bacilli bacterium | reverse complement strand
TACTTGGCTACTGCTGTAGCACTCATGTTTAGTAGTTTTCCTGCTTCTTTAAGCGATAGATTTTTTAATAATCTTACTCTTCTTAAATTGTTTCAAGTCGGAGGCCAAGCGGTCTTAGGAAGACAAGACTCACTGACAACTCCTTGGCTCACAGAACGACATGGCTACGATCCGACTTTCATACTTGGCTACTGCTGTAGCACTCATGTTTAGTAGTTTTCCTGCTTCTTTAAGCGATAGATTTTTTAATAATCTTACTCTTCTTAAATTGTTTCCGATTCCATTCATAATAAATTTCTCCTCACGGTTTATATTTTAACACAAAAAAGAAGAAATGTAAACCTACATATATAAAAATTCAGGACAACTATTATCCCGAATTTTTGTATTAATCAATATATTTTTCTAACTTTTTGTATTCGCCGTTATCTAACTTTGTCTTAGAGAGGTCCTTGAATAGTTCTTTTTGTTTTCTATCTAACTTAGTAGGTATGACTACATTTATTAGTACGTACATATCTCCTTTGTTAAATGCGTTTGTTCCTGGAATACCTTTTCCTCGGAGTTTTAGTTTATCTCCATTTTGAGTACCTGCCTCTATTTCGATTATTAATCCCCCATTTATCGTAGGTATTTCTTTTTTACATCCTAAAACTGCCTCTGTAATCGTGATAGGTAATTCTAGATATATGTCATTATTATCTCTTTTGAATATAGCATGTGGTAGCACTTTAAATTCTAAGTAAACATCTCCGTTTGGCCCACCGTTTATACCGGCTCCACCTTTACCACTGATGCGTATTCTTTCACCCGTTTGAACACCCGCAGGGATTTCTACAGTTAAAGTCTTATTTTTTCTTACATGTTTTTTGCCATGACATTTAGAACAAATCGATTCAAATGTTTTACCTACTCCCTCACAGTCTGGACAAGTAGATTCAGTTTGCATGACACCAAAGATAGTTCTCGCTTGGGTAACTACTTTCCCGCGACCATTACAAGTCTTACAAGTTTTAGGGTTATGTCCACCAGCCCCCTTACACTCGGGACATTCTTCATTTACTGTTAAGTCGATATCTTTTTTAGTACCGAACACGGCTTCCATGAATGAAAGCTCTAGTCTCACAAGTAAATCTTCTCCTTTTGTTGGACGATTTTTTTTACTTGATGAAGAACCAAAACCACCAAAACCGCCGAAGAGGTCACCAAATATGTCATTTAAATCTATGTCCTCAGCACCTTGGAAACCACCAAAACCTCCAAATCCTCCGAAGCCTTGACCTCCACCGCCTCCATTTTCAAAGGCAGCATGTCCAAATTGGTCGTATGTCTTTCTCTTATTTGCATCACTTAGTACTGAATATGCTTCACCTATCTCTTTAAATTTGCCCTCTGCACCCTCTTCTTTATTTACGTCGGGGTGATATTTTTTAGCAAGTTTTCTATAAGCACTCTTAATCTCCGCATCAGTGGCATTTTTATTGACACCTAAAACGTCATAATAATCTTTTTTTGCCATAGTTTTTACTCCTCATCTATTAATTTTTCTAATTCATCTATATAATTTTCTATTATTTGAATCGCGTCTTTCATGACATCGTCTACGTCTAAGTCTATACCACATTCCCTTAATATGTCAAGAGGATATGCACGTCCACCAGAAGAGATGAACTTTTTATAGTTGCTAACTGAACCCGGTTTACCAGATATTATATCACCAGCGAACTTGTACGCGATGCACAATCCCGTCGCATATTTATAGACATAAAAACTAGTGTAAAAATGAGGTATTCTTAAACATTCATATTTTATTATTTCATCTTGTACAACATTAGGACCATAGTATGATTTTTGAAGGTCTAAATATATATTAGTAAAATCTTCCTCAGATAAGTTTTCACCGTTTTGAGTCCTTTCATGAATTATTTTTTCAAACTCAGCAAACTCAAGTTGTCTAAATACGGTCGATTTAAAGTTCGTAAGGATGTTATTAAGGATGTATTTTTTCATTTCTTTATCTTCCGTATTTTGCATTAAATAATGGTTTAACAAAACTTCATGTGTAGTACTTGCAATTTCGGCAAGAAAAATCGGATATCCCGCATCTACAGCACTTCTCTCTTTGTTACTATAATACGAATGCATTGAATGACCGAGTTCGTGTGCAAGAGTTTCTATATCATCAAAACTTCCCGTATAATTTAAAAGAATATATGGTTTACTCTCATAAGAACCACTTGAAAAAGCACCACTCATCTTTCTATCAGTCTCATAATAGTCTATCCAATTAGAATTAAAGGCTTCATCTACAATTTTCAAATAATCCTCGCCTAGTATTTCGAGTGATGAGCGCACTAAATTTTGCATTTCCTCAATCGAATATTTTTTCTCCGGTACTTCACCTATTCTTGCATTGATATCATATATATGCATTTCATCAAGGTTTAACCCCTTTTTATAGACCTCAAGCATTCTATGTAAAACGGGCGTGTACTTATGGACATCGATTATGAGTTTATCATAAAATTCTGGACTTATATTATCACTGTAAAGTGCTTCTTCTAGAGGTGATTCATACTTTCTAACCTTAGATAAAATACAATTAGTTTTAACATTAGATTTTAAGCATTCGGCTATCGTATTAGAGTGTTTTTTATAAAATTCGTGATATGTATATAGCGCATTTTTTCTAAGAATTCTATCCTTTGAACCTATGTATTCTCGATATGTACCAGATGTTAAAGGTAATTCTTTACCACTTTTGTCTAAAACAAAGCCATATTCACTGTCAGCATTATCTAATTTTTCAAATACATTATCTCCTGTATAAAGAGTTGGTGCGAGTACACTTAGTAGTTCTTCTTCCTTTAAACTGAGTGTATGATTTTTAGCACGAATAACTCTTTTTAGTGTAAATTCATACTCTTTTAAATCCGGCTCTTCTTCCATATATTTAAGGAGTTGTTTTTCAGTGAGATGTGATAATTCAACTTGTATAAAACTCAAATCTGCTGAAATACTACTGTAAAAATCCATTAAATCAGAAACTTTACTAGACCAATGAGCATCACCAATGTCCAGGGCATAGTTTAACTGAACATACGTAAATAGGTTATCAATTATGCGTGACATTTCGGTATCTAATTTAAGTACCTCAATTAGATTTTTACTGCTTCCTAGTACCTTTTCTTTATATTCTTTTAATTTCAGTGTTAGAGATTTAACGCTTTCGACATCTTTTTCAAAAGCACTATTATCTTTATAAATAGAATCCAAATCCCACTTATATTTATTGTCAATTTTATTTCTATCCATATGTGTCCCTCTATAATACGAATAAGGGTTCTAATCTCTTAGAACCTTTTATCGTCTTTATTTTTCTTCATATTTTGCTTCTTTAACATCATCGTTAGAATCAGTACTTGCATCGGCATTTTGTGCTTCTTGTGCTGCTTTTGCTGCTTCTTCATAAATTTTAGAAGACATTTCTATTACTTTTTCTTGAAGTTTATCCTTTTTAGCAGTCATATCTTCGACTTCGCCTTTTTCCATGGCATCTTTTACATCTTTGATTAGACCTTCTATTTCAGTTTTTTCTTCATCAGAAATCTTATCTTTTAAATCTTCTAGAGCACGTTCTGCTTGGAATACAGTTTGGTCTGCATCATTTCTAGCATCTGCTTCGGCTTTTTTCTTTTCATCAGCTGCTCTATTTTCTTCTGCTTCTCTCATCATCTTTTCAACTTCTTCATCAGAGAGGTTTGTGTTTGATGTGATAGTAATAGATTGTTCTTTATTAGTACCTAAGTCTTTAGCTTTAACGTTTACGATTCCGTTTGCATCGATATCGAATGTGACTTCGATTTGAGGTACACCACGTCTTGCTGGTAAAATGTTACCGAGTTGGAAGTTACCAAGTGTTTTATTATCTGAAGCCATTGGTCTTTCACCTTGCAATACGTGAATGTCTACCGCAGGTTGGTTATCTACTGCAGTTGAGAAAATTTGAGACTTACTTGCTGGAATAGTTGTATTTCTTGGGATGAGTACAGTCATGACATTACCCATTGTTTCGATACCAAGTGATAATGGAGTTACATCTAGTAGTACTAGGTCATCTACTTCACCTGTAAGTACTCCACCTTGAATTGCAGCACCCATTGCTACAACTTCGTCTGGGTTAACACTCTTATTTGGTTCTTTTCCAAGTTCTTTTTTAACTAATTCTTGGATATATGGAATTCTTGTAGAACCTCCAACTAATACGACTTGGTCGATATCACTTGCAGTAAGTCCAGCATCTTTAAGTGCTTTTCTAACAGGTTCTTTAGTAGACTCGAATAAATCGTGACATAAGTCTTCAAATTTAGCGCGAGTTAAGTCTAGTTCTAAGTGAAGTGGACCATCAGAACCTTGAGAAATGAATGGTAAACTGATGTGAGCACTTGTCATACCACTTAAATCTTTCTTAGCTTTTTCAGCAGCATCTTTAAGTCTTTGCATTGCCATTTTATCTTTAGATAAGTCTACTCCGTTTTCTTTTTTAAATGTATCTACTAAATGATTGATGATTGCATCATCGAAGTCATCTCCACCTAAATTGTTGTTACCACTTGTCGATTTAACTTCAAATACACCGTCACCTAATTCTAGTATTGATACGTCAAAAGTACCACCACCTAGGTCATATACTAAAATAGTTTGTGTTTTTTCTTGTTTGTCTATACCGTATGCTAGTGCTGCGGCAGTAGGTTCGTTTATGATACGTTCAACTTCTAAACCAGCGATTTTACCGGCGTGTTTAGTTGCTTGTCTTTGTGCATCATTGAAGTATGCTGGTACTGTGATAACTGCTTTTGTCACTTTTTCTCCTAAATAACTCTCAGCATCTTTCTTTAATTTCATTAGAATTTTAGCACTGATTTCTTCAGGAGTATATTTTTTTCCATCGACTTCAACTTTTTCATTAGTACCCATTTTTCTTTTAATAGAATAAATAGTGTTATTTGGATTAGAAATCGCTCCACGTTTAGCAACTTCACCAACGGTTTCTTCTCCGTTTTTGATTAAAACAACTGATGGAGTAGTTCTAGCACCTTCTGGATTTACAATTACGTGTGCTTCTCCTCCTTCTAATACTGATACACAACTGTTTGTTGTTCCTAAATCTATACCTATAATTTTACTCATATTATTCACCTTTTCCTTTATTTTAATTGCTTATTTTTACCATTGCTGGTCTTAATATTTTATCTTTATACATGTAACCTTTTTGAAGAACTTCGATTACTAAATTTGCCTCTTTATCTTCATAATGCTCAGTTAAAATAGCCTCTGCAACTTTTGGGTCGAATTCCTTATTTAGGACATCTATTTCTACGACTTCATATGCGCGGAGTATTTCAACCATGTTCGTATACATCATCTTAAAACCTGCTAAGAATTTGCTCACCTCATCAGTGAGGTTATCATCATCCATGCAAATCGCTCTTTCAAAGTTATCGACTACTTGTACAAACTTTAGAAGTAAATCTTCGTTACAGTATTTAAGTCTTAGAGATGTTTCATCTTCTTTTCTCTTTTTAAAGTTTATCATCTCCGCTTGAATTCTTGCACACTTATCAGTCATCTCTGCTAAGCGCATTTGCAATTCTTCGATTTCTTTATTTTCTTTTTTATTCTTTTTTTCTTTTTTTTCTTTTTTATCTACTTGAGTTTCCTCTTGTAATGCTTCTTGCATTTCTTCTTTGATTTCTACATCGTTCACTCTATTCACCTCTCTATTTGACTTTTGATGAAATTTAATAGTGTCACAACTTTATCATATTCCATTCTTTTTGGACCTATGATAGCAATTGTACCTTCTTCACCACCTGCATTATACTTCATCTTCACGACTGTGGTATCTTCATCGAAGTCATTATCTTCTCCGATATATATGTTGACACCACCCTCTTCTGATTCGATTTTTTTGACGATTTCAGAGTTTTCTAGTTTCTCCATAATGTTTTTAACTTTGTCTAAATCGGTAAATTCAGGTTGCTTTAGCATGTTTGTCTTACCGCCAAAGAAAACATTTGAGTTTCTCTCAGTAAATTCATTAAAGACATTTTGGAACATACTATATATGCTTTCGTACTGTTTTATGATTGAGGCAATACGAGGTTTGATTTCAAATTCCATTTTAGCTGGTATATCAGTTATTGCAGTTCCTATTAAGTGTTTATTTATGAGTTCACTCACCTTTACTACCTCATAGACATTGACTCCATCAGGAATTATGACCTGTTTATTTTCGACATGTCCATTTGATACTACGACAAGTGCAACTACTTTTCTATCCTCTATTGGAATGATGTTTAACTGTTTTAATGTCGTATACTCAGAATCTTTACCTAATACTATACTTGTATAATTTGTAATTTCACTTATTATTTCTATACATTCTTTGATAGCATCAGATAAGACGAGTTCACTATTTGCAAAAACAGTTTGTAACTTTAACATCTCTTCCCCATTTAATTCCTTCGGTTTCATGATGTTTTCGACATAGTATTTATATCCGAGAGAACTAGGGATTCTACCACTTGATGTGTGCGTTTTTTCTATCAAACCAGCATCTTCAAGTTCACTCATCTCATTACGTATAGTGGCACTTGAGAGTTTCAATTTCTCCACTAATGCTTTTGAGCCAACGGGACGAGCATCTTGTATATATGATTCGACTATTTCCTTTAAAAGACTTTTTTGTCTTTCGTTCATAGCATCACCTCGTTTTAGCACTCGTTCTTTTCCAGTGCTAAAACAATTATATTCTAAAAATTAGCACTTGTCAATAGTGTTTGCTATTTTTTATTTATTTTATTATCACTCGCGATTTATGTCTAGAATTATATCTGTTTTCAAATTCGTATAAACCCTCTATATCGTTCCCGTACGTATTTATCACTAAATTATCGATGTCATAAGTTCCCATTATATGATTTATTCTTTCTTCCATAGTACTTAGGTTATGCTTGTCAATATTTTCGTTCATGTAAACATAAAGAGTATTCTTTCTGTAAATAATGTTCATTTATCTTTCACCTCAAAAAAATAATAACAAAAAAAATCGTTCATCGATATAGTTTCGACAAACGATGCCATAATTTATTTTTTAGTTTCGTTATGTATTTTGATTACTGCATTGATATGATTTTTATTTGTATACTCGAGTAATCCCTCATAAATTAATGGTTTTATTATGTTGTTGTTGACATAATTTCTTGACTTTATATTTAATCTGTAAAGGCGAAATACGGCGTTATAAAGCAGAAAAATAGGGCTCTATCCTAAAATAGACCCCTTACAAAAATGTATTACCATTTTTTCCTTGCATAGATAATATAACATA
>JAZQJK010000136.1:0-3332 GCA_045541615.1 Bacilli bacterium | reverse complement strand
TATATTTTTTTTGTAAAATTTCGTTTTTATTGACACGACTTTAAATTTTTTCTTTATCATTTGTGATGTCACCATTCCCGTTTACAGGAATTATTTCACCGAGATAAGTAGGTTTTGGTTTTAGTATACCGAGAGCAAAATCCTTATTTCTCGCAAGTATTTCTCTCAGTTCTCTATACATTTGACCGGAATACTTTTGTGAATCAGCACTTATCCCTACTGCTTCTAATCCGAGTTTATTTGCGATGTAAAGTGCTCGATGAAGGTGATATTTTTGAGTTACAATGATGATTTTTTTTGCTTGAAATATCTCTTTTGTCCTATAAATACTTTCATATGTCGAAAAACCGGCATGGTCCATGAAAATATCTTCTGAGTTTATTCCATTATTTATCGCAAATTCCTTCATGACATTTACTTCATCGTATTCTTCTCTACCGTGGTCTCCACTCATAATCAGTTTATTTGAAATATCACTTTTATATAATTCTATTCCGGCGTTTAATCTATCTTTAAGCATGGGACTAGGACTACCTTCCCAAACACCAGCACCGAGTATCAAAATACAATCGATATCTTTGCTAGCCTTTATGGTACTTGATGTCATGATTTGTTCTTTAGTCGATGCTACGACATATAAATTGATAATCAAAATCACTATAAGCCCTATACTGAATAAAAACATTAAATATTTTATAATCCTCATAAATTTCTCCTATATAAATAAAAGCAAATCAGATACCCTAACTTGCTTATTATACAAAATGGTGCTGAATGACTGAATTGAACAGTCCTCTGATGCTTACCATGCATCTGTTTTACCACTAAACTAAATCAGCAGATGGTGTCCACGGGGAGATTCGAACTCCCGACCTACCCCTTAGGAGGGGGTTGCTCTATCCATCTGAGCTACGAAGACAAGTACAAACTAATTATACCACACGAAAAACAAAAAAAATAGGAAAATCCTATTTAAACAAGAAATTTGTGAATAATAAGAAATATACACCAAATCTAAAAGATAGACTGTAGTTCCATTTTTTTCCAAATTCCTTTACACTGAACACTTTATCAGAAATACTGACTATAAAACTCTCTTTATATCTAGGAATATGTGTAGATATCGGCCACATGTGCGATACAATGATATCTTTTTCTAGATTTGTGAGGTAAAATCTTTTTTCAGCATTTTTTACAGCATCCTCTGGATGACCATCCGTAAAGAGTTTTACTTTGTCATTCATATAGTTATAGTCATTTACTCTATTATAGTAAAAGTCGTGTAATAATCCCGCTTTTGCAGCACTTTCATAATTCAAATTGAGTTTTTTACATATTTTATAAGAAAGATGAGAGACTTTAAGACAGTGATTTAATCTATTTGAATCGTGATGAGGAATATTTTTTAAGCACTGTACTTTTTCATCTTTTAAATATTTATCTATAATATTCATAAAATCATTATCAGTTAATATTTCAGAATCTAACATTTAAATTTCACTCCAAACATGTGCATTATAGCACACAATTTTAAAAAATGCAAAAATTTTGCACTACTATCTTCATTTAAAAGATATGAAAAAACGACAATTTTAGAACATTACATACATCCTATATTTGTCGTTTTCCTTTTTATAGAGTGCTATTTCTTGTCCATTATCGGTAAATAGAATATAATCATGATTTAAATCCAATTCTAATTTAACACCGTTTATTACTTTTTTTAGGAGAAAGTCATCCACTTCTATTATTATAGCATCTTTTAGAACTTCTTTTGGAGAAAGTATTTTATAATTTCCTTTTTCGATGTCCTCTAGGGTGTAACTATCTTGAATAGAAAATTCTCCTTGCTCGATACGTGAGAGTTTTGTCATCGTCGCATATGTCCCAAGTTTATAACCGATATCTCTTATTAGACTTCTTATATATGTGCCTTTTGAGACTAATACCTCGAATGTAATCTCATCATCATTAAAGGAAATGTTTTTAATACTTTTAATATCTACTTCCCTTTTTGGAAGAGATATGTTTTCCCCATTTCTTGCATATTCATAGAGTTTTTTTCCATTTATTTTTACTGCTGAGTATGCTGGTACTTCTTGCTTATATGTTCCGATGAAAGAACAAATCGCCATGGTGATTTCTCCGTTAGAGATGACTTTATCACTAGTTTTTAATATATTCCCTGTTATATCTAAAGTATCTGTCTCAAAACCGAGTTTAAAGGAAGCCAAATACTTTTTGCTTGTACTAGTGAGATAATCGGACAGTTTAGTACATTTACCTATTGTACAAACGAGTACACCAGTTGCAAGTGGGTCGAGTGTTCCAGTATGACCGACTTTTTTGGTGCCTAAAATTTTTGACAACTTATTTACCACATCTCTACTAGTCATACCTTTTTCTTTGTTGACGATTATTATCCCACTGTTTTGTTTATATTCTTTTTCCATATGTGATATCATCTTCTTTATCTAACTTTTCAAAGTCAATATCTAAAAGTAGTGATTGATATTTTTCATCTAAGTACATTACGCGCGTCACTATATTCGTTATACCCTTTTTCTTCGCAGTTTCTGCAAATTCTTTATAAAGATTTAAAGTCACCATTTGTTGTTCATCATCTTTTAGGGTTTTATCTACATAGAAGTGTGAAATGAGACAAGTCTTTATCTCTACAATGGGTCTTGCGATGATAAAGCCGTTTATTTTCTCGTTTTCTATATCAGCATATGCAATTCTTAGACCGTTTTCAACCATTTCAATAGTTGCTTTTGTCAAATTATCACTACTAACTTCATCCTTAATTGTTAGAGACTTCGTATCGTTTTTATTCTGGAGCATTTCTTTAAAATATGAAGTGCATAGCCCATAGAACACCCTCATCTCTGAAGGTGTGAGTTTCCTCATAGGTTTTACCACGATTATTCACCCTCTTTTATTTCATCGATGATTTTGTCGATAGTCTGGCTATAGTCAAGTGATTTATCGTACACAAATTTTAACTCCGGTGTACTTCTCATATCTAGTCTATGGGCGAGTTCTCTTCTAATAAAACCTGCGGCTTCATTTAATTCTTTTTCCACCATCGCTTTATCATCTAACCTAGTCATAAAATAAACTTTAGCAAACGTCAGGTCCGAGTCGACTGTTACATCGGTTATTCCAACATTTTTTAAAATTTCATTTTTGGCTTCTTCATTTAAGATAACACTTATCTCTCTAGCGATAGATGACCCGATTCTTTTAGTCTTTAAACTCATCTTTTCACCTCGACTATTTCATATGCTTCTAGAATATCTCCGACTTTTATATCATTATAGTTATCTATT
>JAZQJK010000135.1:0-8713 GCA_045541615.1 Bacilli bacterium | reverse complement strand
TTTCTTTTCCTTGGACAATTTTTTCACCCTTGTATGAGTACCAAGCACCACTTTTTTCAACTACCCCTATATCAGAACCTATATCGAGGAGTTCCCCTTCTTTTGATACACCGAGTCCATACATGATGTCGACTGTTACACTTTTAAATGGTGGTGCTACTTTATTTTTAACTACTTTTACATTAGTCTTATTACCTATTACTTGGTCACCATTTTTTATTTGTTCTCCGCGCCTTATATCGAGTCTTACTGATGAATAAAATTTTAACGCACGTCCCCCCGGTGTTGTCTCAGGATTTCCGAACATCACCCCAACCTTTTCTCTTAACTGATTTATAAATATAGCAGTGGTATTTGTCTTATTTATAGTACCAGATAATTTTCTTAACGCTTGGGACATCAGTCTTGCTTGTAGTCCCACATGAGAGTCTCCCATTTCGCCATCTATTTCAGCTTGTGGTACGAGTGCAGCAACCGAGTCGATTACAATTAAATTCACTGCTTCACTTCTAACAAGTGCTTCAACTATCTCTAAGGCTTGTTCTCCCGTATCAGGTTGACTTAAAAGTAACTCATCGATATCTACCCCCAGATTTTTACTATACACTGGGTCAAGCGCATGCTCTGCATCTATAAATGCACATCTACCACCTGCTTTTTGGCATTCTGCAATAGCCTCGAGTGCAAAAGTAGTTTTACCACTCGACTCAGGACCGAATATTTCGATGATTCTACCCTTTGGATATCCCCCAATACCGAGTGCAATATCTAAACCTAGTGAGCCTGAAGAAGTCGAATCGATTTTGATATGCTCTTCACTTCCAAGTTTCATGATGGCACCTTTACCGAACTGCTTTTCGATTTCAGCCATAACCTGTTCTAATGTCTTATCTTTTCCGTTTGTAGTTTCTTTTTTCATAAATCCTCCCTTATATAACAAATATAAACTAGACCATTATGTTTTGTCAAATAGTTTGTCGAATTAATCCCTCTATATATTATTATACCGGAAATATTAGAAATTTCTCGTTAAAAGTGCATATTTGTGCTATAATTAGCCTAGGAGGGCGTGTATGTATACAACTTTTAATATTTTGCTTTGCAAACTGATAACAAAAATGATGAATTTACTTGGAAAGGAAGGTTCAGTTTTACCTGGAAGTATTATTTATAAATTACATGAAAACATATTAGATAAAATAGAATACCCAAAAGATGTCGTAGTGGTCACTGGTTCTAGTGGTAAGGGTTCTACTGTGAGTCTTACTGCACACATATTAGAGAAATCTGGTAAAAAGGTCGTTTGGAATAAAAATGGTAGCAATATCCATAATGCAGTCATGACTTTAATATTAAATAATACTAAGGCATTAAGCCATAAATTAGATGCTGATATATTGCTTTTAGAACTCGATGAAAAATTTATAACTAAATCTTTGAAAAAGGAAGATATAACTCATATTTTACTCACAAATATCACGAGAGACCAACCTGCTAGAAATGCTCATCCCGATGCGATATATGAAAAAATTAAGGAGAGTATTGATAAAAATGTGCATATGATTTTAAATGTTGATGATCCTATTTTGAACCGTTTTAAATCTTTAAAGACAAAAAATATAACTACTTATGGTATTGATAAAACTAAGTATTCTTCAGTTACTACCCCAACTTATGCAGTAGATGCAGCGTATTGTCCAAAGTGTCACGCAAAACTTAGATATGATTGCTATCATTATGGTCACCTCGGCTTATATAGTTGTCCTAAATGCGATTTTCAAAGAGGAGTCGTAGACTATGAGGCTACTGAAGTCGATTTAACTAAGGGTACGTTTAAAGTAAATGGACAGGAGTTATCTTTAAATAAAAAGGTATTCTTTGCTGTCTACTACACTCTGTCAGCATACACTCTGTGCAAAGTTTTGGGACTAACCGAGAAAGAGATTATAAATGCTATAAATGTCGATGTCATGCCTAGTAAGAGGATGAAAGAAAAATACTTGGGAACTCGTTCTATAGAGATGCTCGAATCTAAAAATGAAAACGCTCTGAGTTACTTGCAATCTTTAAATTATATTAAAGACCAAAAAGGTAAAAAGACAGTAATCATGGGATTTGACAATGTGAGTAGAAGATATAGATATAACGATTTATCTTGGTTATGGGATGTAAATTTTGAACTCTTAAGAGATGATTCTATTGATAAGATATTTTGCATAGGTCGATTTAGATTAGATGTCGCTTGTCGTTTAGAATATGCGGATATACCCAAAGATAAGATTATTTTAGTAGATGATATTACAACTCTTTTAGATAGGGTTGAAAAGGAAAGCGAAGGAAACATATACACCATGGTATGTTTTGATATGACTGACAACATCAACAATTTACTTAAGGAGAGACACGATGAAGAAGATAATTAAAATAGCACATTTGTATTATGATTTGATGAATCTCTATGGTGAAAGTGGAAACGTGCGTGCATTTAAGCGTTTTTGTGAAAGACAAGGTGCTCTTGTAGAGGTTCACTTTTTCACTATTGGAGATAAGATTGATTTTGACAGTTTCGATTTTTATTATATGGGTGCCGGTTCTGAAGAAACTCAAAAATTCGTATTAGAGGATTTATTCCAATATAAAGATTCCATTAAGGATGCTGTCATGAAAGGAAAAATGTTTTTAGTTACTGGCAATGCGATGGAACTTTTTGGTAAGAAAATTAGGTTTGTAAATGGTACTAGTCTCATGTGCCTCGGAATTTTTGATTATCAGGCCTATGAATATACTGAAAAACTCGTCAGTGAAATTCACTATCGTTATGAAGATTTACCACAAGATAAGGGTAGATATATTTTAGGATTTAAAAATTGTAGATGTAATATTGTACATAATGATAACAGGATGTTCGGTTTTCCAAATAATATGAATGAAAATAATTTTTATACGATGAACTTTGTCGGCCCTCTTCTCGTGCGTAATCCCTATTTTACGAATATGTTAGTAGAAAAATTGTTCGAATACAAGGGTTATGAATATACTCCTATTGAGGAAGGTATAGAATTCGATGCTTATCATGAATATGTAGATAAATTTATTATAAATGCTAAATTAGACTAGTAACTCCTAGTCTTTTTTGTTATACTCTATTTAGGATGGTGATTAAATGAAACCTGTACACATTGTTACAGAAAAAGAAAATATTAGTAATTTAGTTTTAATGCCCGGTGACCCTTTAAGAGCAAAATATATCGCAGAGAATTTTTTAGAAGATGCAAAACTTGTCAATGATGTGAGAAATATGCTCGGATTTACTGGCATTTATAAAGGAAAAAGAATCACAGTTATAGGTTCAGGCATGGGCATTCCTAGTATGGGAATTTATTCTTACGAACTTGCAAAATTTTATGGTGTGGAAAAGATTATAAGAATTGGAAGTGCTGGAGCATTAAATCCAAATGTACACGTTAAAGATATCGTAGTTGCTGAAAGTGCGACTAGTTTAAGCTCGTTTGCAAAATCCTTTAGTCAAGATAATGCAGATACTTTTTATGCCGATAATGCGCTTTTAAAGGATGTACGTTCTACTACAAAAGAAAATAAAAATGTACATTTTGGTCCAATTTTGACAAGCGATACTTTCGATGTTTATTCGGATATTACTCCAACTTTGGATATGCTTGGGTTCTCGAATCCTTATGCATCAGAAATGGAAGCTTTTGGGTTATATCACATAGCAAAAGTAACTGGCATCAAAGCCCTTGCGATGGTGACCATCGTAGATAGCAAGTTCGAACCCGATGTCTATATAAGCGCAGAAGAAAGAGAAACTTCTCTAAACGAGATGATAACTATAGCACTTGAGTCTATAATAAAGTAAAAATACCTAGACGCATTTTCTAAGTGTTTTTTTATTCTTTGATTAAGGTGTGTCGTTTGGTGCACGGTATGGGTCAGTTGTGATTCCTGTACCAATTAGGGGAAGGGAAATTTTATAGCAAAAAAAGTCCTTTCCCTTTTGGGTCCGGACAAAACCACTCTTATATTTAATCTTGCCACGCTTCGGCAACTCTAAAATCAAAAAAATAAAACCCTTTCTTCAAGAAAGGATTGAACTACAATTTGGTGACCCGTACGGGATTTGAACCCATGCATGTATGCGTGAAAGGCATATGTGTTAGACCGCTTCACCAACGGGCCATAATTAATTTAATGGTGGGCCTGGGGGGACTTGAACCTCCGACCTCACGCTTATCAGGCGTGCGCTCTAACCAGCTGAGCTACAGGCCCATTAATAATGGTGTCCCCTTGGGGACTCGAACCCCAGACCCACTGATTAAGAGTCAGTTGCTCTACCAGCTGAGCTAAGGAGACGAAATATCAAATTGCTATTCCATTATAGCATAAAATTTAGAAAGTGCAACACTTTTTTGAAAGAAAAACGAAAAAAATACGATTTTTCGTATTTTATCTAGTTACTTTTTGAACATTTAAAGGTATTTCTACCAAAATATTATCGTCATTTAATGTTGTTCCAGATATTCTGAAACAAAGTTTTTCTATATTTTTAATATTCTTTTTAGAAAAAAAGTAAGCGTCTTTATGAATTTCAGTAAAACTAAACTCAGTTTTAGTTAAAACTTCTGAAAGAAGTACTTCATCTTTATCCTCACTAGTTGTTACAACAGAAATTTTGTTAAAGTCATCACCATCTTTAATAAAGTAACCGATCTCATAATCTTTCAAAACTATCTCATCACCACTGTATATAATAGTAGGACTAGTAAAAGTATTGATGTCAAAACCAGTATAAATTGAACCATCTAAGAATGTATATTCATCACTATAACCATTAAAGACATATACATTTATACTTCTTACAAAGTAAAAATTAAAACCTATTAGTATAAGCACCAATACAATTAAATAAGTAATCAAAGCATAAGGTGACTTTAAAAAATTTATAATTTTATCACGCTGTTTCATCATCCGTTGTCTCACTTTCTTCGCGGGCCAAAGTAAAATCCAAAGTTGAATTTAAGTCTATAACAGTATTTGCTTCTATAGATTGTCTTGTAACTCTACCATAGCCATCGATATTAAATTTTATTCCAAGTATATTACAGTAACTTTGAACTTCATTACTCGTCCAGCCTATCATATTTGGCATTAATACTTCTAATGAATTTGTTCTTATAAACACCTTGTTATCTTCAGTAACTTTACTGCCCTTCATAGGATATTGGTCTATGACACGTTCTCCAAGACCTATTGTTATCACTTCGAGTCCGAGATTTTCTAATTCAGTTACCGCGGTACTTGTTTCTCTATTTATGTAGTTATTTAAAGTGACAGTTTTAGACACTTCATTGCTCACAATTAATTCATCCAAATTTTTATATTTTGCAATACTCTCGACAATCGATTTTACACAACCAGCGAGTGTACTAGATGAACCGACTAATTTTTTTACAGATATATATATTATATATTCGGGGTCTTCGTATGGGAATACTCCAGCAAAACTCTTTATGTTATTATAAGTACCCGTTTGATAACCACCTGACGCTGAGGCGATTTGGGCAGTACCGGTTTTACCTACTAAAGTAGTTCCCTCTGTCTTATAAACTCTTCCCGTTGCTACTGGGTCATCACCATTTACTGTCAAATACATGAGTTCTAACATTTTATCTACAGTTTCACTACTAACAGCTTGACCGAGTTCTTCTCTTTTTGATTTATATAAGATTTCTTCTGTATCATGGTCGACGATTTTATCTACGATATAAGGTTTTATCACCACTCCATCATTTGCAAGTGAAGTTAGGGCCTGTATATTTTGTATAGGTGTTGTCGTAATACCTTGACCGAATGCCGCATTAGCAACTTCTAATTCATATACTGGATTTATAGTACCTGAATATTCATTTGCCATTTGAACTCCGGTTTTACTTCCAAATCCAAAAGATTTATAATAATCTTTCAATTTATCCCTACCGAGATTCAAACCGAGTTCAGCCGCAGCAACGTTTGATGAATACGTAAAACCGACATCATAAGATATATTACCCCACCCGATTTTATTCCAATCATTTACAGTGTTTTTGCCTACATATTTTGTACCAGATAAAAACTCTGCTTCACCATCATAAATGCCTTCTTCCATAGCAGCCATGAAACTGAATATCTTCATCGTAGAACCAGGCTCATATGAATAACTTACGAGCGGATTGTTCCAGTTCGTTATATTCAAAATATTTGGGTCATAACTCGGCGTATTAGAACTTCCTAGAATTGCTCCAGTTTTTGCGTTTGCAACTGTCACTGTTACCCATTCATATTTGTTGTTTTTCTCGAGTTCAGCAAGTGCGTTTTCTAAATACATTTGAATATTCGAGTCAATCGTTAAGTATATATCTTTTCCACTTATAGCCTTTTCTGTTATCACAGGTGTATCTGCGATTTGGTAACCATATGCATCTTGCTGATAAGTTGTATATCCATTTTTTCCGGTTAGTTCCTTATTATAATAGGCCTCAACTCCGAGTTCACCACTTATCGAACCATTCTCCTGTTTTTTCGCGTATCCTATTATATAAGAAGCGAAGTCACCGTATGGATAATATCTTTTAGTACTAGATGTGAATGCTATTCCGGGTAGGTCCAATGCTTCGATTTCTCTTTTTTGTCTTTCGCTTATATTTCTACCACCAGGGCCGAGTTCAACTTGATATAGATTTAAATTCAAAAGAGATAAAATTCTCTCAGGTGACATATTTATATATTCGCTTAATACATTTGCAGTATATTCTTTATCAACTACATGTCTTGGATTATTTTGATTAGTAGTACGCGATTCTTCTAGAAAGGCAATAACTGTATAAGAATTGACATCTTGGGCAAGTGTTTCACCATTTATACTATAGATGTTTCCTCGAGAAGCGGTCAAGATTTCTGTCTTACTAAGTCTATTTGCGGCAATAGTATGTATATCCACTCCATCGACTTTATCTGCATAACTGACAAATATCAGTTTACCTATAATCACGCAGAATAAAAGAACAATAGCTGTTACCGAATAATAATTAATATTGATAGTATTGTTCTTTTTATTCATAGGGCCTCCTCATTATTTGTTTATCACCAGTATGTTATCATTATTATAACTAAGTCCAAACTCTTTTGCAATATCTTGGATGTTAGAAAGGCTCGCAAGTTCATCGACCTGCATAGATAGACTTTGATTTGCATTTTTTTGCTTGTCAACCAGTTTTTTAACTCTTTCAAGTTCTATATTACTTTTAGTAAGTGTTGCCGTAGAAAATACAGTCGATACTGGAACAAAGACTAAAAGAAGTGCGATTACGGCAATCAAAAGTTTTTCTAGAGGTAAAAATTTTGTATTAGTTTTTGCCATTTTATATCCTTTCTATAATTCTAAGTTTTGCACTTTTACTACGAGAGTTTGCATTCATTTCCTCTTCACTTGGTAAAATAGGTTTTTTATTTATCAGTTTTATTTTAGGTTTAAACTCATCTGGAATGACCGGCAATCCTTTAACTAAATCATCTACTTTTGAGTATTTATTGAATATCTGTTTTGTTATCCTATCCTCAAGAGAGTGGAAAGTAATCACACTGATGCGTCCCCCTACATTTAACATTTCAATTGCATCTGGTAATACGTTTTCAAGTACTTTAAGTTCGCCATTTACTTCAATTCTAATCGCTTGAAATATCTTTCTTTCGGGATGATGTGTAATAAAATACTTATATGGAACTGCTTCTTTTATGATATCAACTAGTTCCAGAGTCTTATTTATCGGTCTATTTTTAATTATGTTTTTGGCGATATCCTTGCTAAATTTTTCTTCTCCATATTTGAAGAATATATCTATTAAATCTTGTAATTCATATTGATTTACAACCGTTTTAGCACTGAGCGAATTCTCTTTATTCATGCGCATGTCTAATTCGGCATCTTTCATAAAACTAAATCCACGTGTTGCATCATCAATTTGTGGACTTGATAATCCTAAATCAAATATTATACCATCGACCTTTGTTACACCCTCTTCTTCGAGTTTTTCTTTTATATTCTCAAAGTTTGAATGAATTATTTTTATATTTTCTTTTCCATTAAATCTTTTAGTACAATGGTCGATGGCAGTCATATCTTGATCGAAGGCGAATAGAAAACCCCTTTTCAATCGCTTATGGATTTCATTGCTGTGTCCACCATATCCCATAGTTGCATCGACATATATTTTACCATCGCGAATGTTAAGGCCATCCACTGCTTCATTTAAAAGTACACTTATGTGCTCCATCTATATACACCTCAATTTTTAAAAATTGAGTGGAGACTAAAGCACGTTTAAAGTTTGTCTTAACTATGGAATACTTAGGATACAAATTCTCCTTATGAATTTGTAAAAGCGGTTCAAAGTTATAAATGAGACTGCTTTAAACGTTGATTTTAAGTACTACATATCCCTTAACGTTTAGAGAGAAGTTTAGAAGGAATACTATAAACGGACAATCTCCATAAATAGAAGATTATAAAATCAGTTAGTCTCCACTGCATTCACATTGTACCACTTTCTAGTTTAATAGTACAGCAGGAAAAATTATTTTTCAATAAAAAAAAGACCAAATTCAGCCATTTTACGCCTTATGTGTAAAATAATAGACAAATTACCTATTCACTTTTAAT
>JAZQJK010000134.1:0-1856 GCA_045541615.1 Bacilli bacterium | reverse complement strand
ATAAACATGCATGATGTCGATATGGCTTCACTATCAGGGCACAAAATATATGGACCAAAGGGTATAGGGATGCTCTATAAAAACGAAAAAGTAAATATAGAGCCTCTCATCCATGGAACAGATGGAACCCTAAGAGGTGGAACTCCGAGTTTACCACTCATCGTGGCTTTCTCAAAAGCTGTGAGAATTGCAGTGACAAACTGTGCGAAAAATGAAAGTGTCGTAAAATTATTAAACGAAAAACTCTCAAGTACTATTGCTAAGTATCCAAAAATAAAGATAAACAAAACGGGATACTCAGTACCACACGTACTAAACATAAGTCTCATGAACATAAAACCGGAGACTTTCATACATGCACTTGAAAAACGTGACATCTACGTAGGAAGCAATACTGCATGTTCAAACGGCAAAATATCATCGACACTCCTTGCTATATATGGAGATAAAATGAGGGCGGCAACATCACTTAGAATATGCCTTTCACATATGACGAGTTTTGATGATATAAATAAATTTTTATATTCTTTCGATATAGTGTATAATAAACTATCGGAATTGGGTGATTTTGGTGAATAAATTAATAATAATAAAATATGGTGAACTTACAACTAAAAAGGGTAATATAAAATTCTTTATAAAGACTCTAAAGAAAAACATAGAATCAGTGCTTAAAGATTTAGACTATAAAATAGAGTACGACAACGGTAGGATGTTCATATTTTCAAATAATCTAGAGCAAGTATTAAAAAAACTGCAAAATGTATTTGGAATACATAAACTCGCAATAGGGTATGAACTTGAGGGAAATGATATCGAGGACATCAAATCTAATCTCGTAGAACTACTAAAGGATGAAAGTATTACGACTTTTAAAGTACGCACTAAGAGAAGTGATAAATCTTATCCCCTAACGAGCATGGAGGTAAGCCGCATTTTAGGTGGAGTGGTGCTTAAATCAGTCGAGAACTCTAAAGTAGATGTCCATAACCCAGACGCGATAATCGATGTTGAGATAAGACATAATAAATCTTACATATACATGGGTGGTATAGATGGACTACACGGTTATCCAGTCGGAGTGCAAGGAAAAGGTTTACTCATGTTAAGTGGTGGAATAGACTCACCTGTCGCTGGATATCTCGCGATGAAAAGGGGAATTAGAATAGAAGGAATCTATTTTGAAAGTCCCCCTCATACGAGCGATGCTGCTAAAGAGAAAGTAAAATCCCTAACGAGAATACTTTCAAACTACTCGGGTTATATTCGCTTACATGTCATAAACTTCACGGAGATTCAAGAGACAATTTTAAAAAATGTTCCTCACGAATATTTAATCACTATCATGAGAAGAATGATGTATAGAATAACTGAGAGAATAGCACAAAAAAATAACTGTAAAGTCATCATAAATGGTGAATCGATAGGACAAGTTGCGAGCCAAACTCTAACTAGCATGATGGCTATAAATGAGACAGTCAAAATGCCTGTCATAAGACCTGTCGCTTGCCTAGATAAACTCGAGATAATCGACATTGCAAAGAGAATAAAGACATACGAGACAAGCATACTCCCATTTGAAGACTGCTGTACTATATTCGTACCTGAGCATCCGGTGATAAACCCTGAAATAGAAAAATGCATCGAGTACGAAAAGTTATTCGACTACGAAGAATTACTCAAAAAAGCAATAAGAGAAGAAGAAGTGATAACCCTTACGAGTGAGAATAAAACATTCGAAGATTTACTCTAAATTAAGCAAAAAATACTTGACAAATACTTGTCAAAACTTCACAATTAAATAGAAGAGTGGTTTGTCCGGACCCAAGAAAAAAAGTCCGGACCCAAAGGGGAAA
>JAZQJK010000133.1:0-9689 GCA_045541615.1 Bacilli bacterium | reverse complement strand
GAGTTAAAATTGAAAATAAAAGTATATTAAAATCATTAAAGATGACTAATGGGAAAATAACTTATTATTACGGACCATATGATTCTAATGCTTGAATAGTTAAGTAGATAAAGTATTATTTTAGTAATTAAAATGATATTTTCTGTCAGTGTCAACCAAAAAAGGTTGACACTCTTTATTTTGTATGATATTATTTAGATACATGAGAAAGGAGAGTTACTATGGCAGTTAAATTAAGACTAAAAAGAATGGGTTCTAAGGCAAGACCTTTTTATAGAATCGTAGCAGCAGACTCTAGAAGTCCAAGAGATGGTAGATTCATCGAAACAGTTGGAACATATAATCCAATCGCGAAAGAAAATCAAGTTACCGTTGATGAAGAAAAAGCTATGAAATGGTTAAACAAAGGAGCACAACCAACAGATACAGTTAAAAGTATTTTAAGTCAAACTGGAGTTTGGGCTAAATACAAAAATAACAAAAAAGGTGAATAATTTATGGATGTAGTAAAGGACTTTACAGAAAAATTAGTTCTAGGCCTTGTTAAAAACACTGATATCGTAAAAGTGCAAGACTTTTTAGATGAAGATGGAAATCCGATTTTAGAAATTATCGTTCACAATGAGGACATGGGTGCAGTAATTGGTAAATCTGGAAACACAGTAAAAGCAATTAGGACTCTAATCTCTGCTTGTGCGTATAAACAAGGAATTTCTAGAATTAAAGTAAATGTTGACTCTATCTAAGACCTATTGAAGGTCTTTTTTATTGACCATTTTTGGCCATTTTGGTAAAATGATTATGGTGAAGTAAAAATGGCTAAGAAAAAGACTAGTAAAAGTAGTAATAAAAAAAATGAATCATATAGTGCAGAACTATGGGGCGTCATATTAATACTCATTTGCATAATGGGATTCGGTTCTTTTGGACCAGTTGGGAATGTCATAAAAGGTTTTTCCATCTTTTTAATGGGCACGTGGTACATTTTTGCACTTCTTGCATGTGGCATTACAGGGGTATATATGCTCATAAATAGAAAACTTCCGAACTTTTGGTCGGCAAGACTTATTGGATTTTATTTAGTGCTTCTTTCACTTTTAGTGTACTCTCATATGGAATATGCACTTTTAGAAAACCTAAACGGCAAAGAAATACTCGAAGCAACGGTTAACAATTTTATGGACAGTGGAATCGATTACACAGTGAACTCAGGTGGAGGAATAATAGGGGGGATTTTCACTATAATAATGACAAAGATGTTCGATTTTGAAGGAACAAAAATATTGCTCATCGTACTCGCTGTTTTAGGAGTCATTCTATCCTTTGACATTAGTGTTAAAGATGTGTTGGATAAATTTAAAAACGGGGTTAAAAAACTCAAAGTTTCAAATGATGATGAGGATGGCATTGAAGAAGAGGTCATAAAAAACGTCACTAGAGATGGAAGAAAACTATTTGATAAAGATAAAAATATTGAAGACACTATCATGACTGAATCTCTTGAAAACGTCAAAGTTTACTCAAATATGGGGGAACTACTCGACCACAGTAATCCAAACAAACAAGAAGAACAACTTTCGATGGAGTTAAATAATCAAGAGAAACTAGACTTATCAAAACCATCAGAAGAAAATAATAAAGAATACGTACTACCAACTCTCGATATTTTAGATAAATTAAAACCTCAAGGAAAAGTGAATTCTACGGAGTTTTTACAATCGAATAAAGCCGCACTCGAGAGAGTTTTAAACGACTTCCAAATAACTGGTAGAGTTGTCGAAATACATGAAGGACCGGCAGTGACTCAGTTTGAAGTTGAAATAAAAGCTGGAACTAAAGTCAGCAGAATTACGAGTATAAACAAAGAGATTGCTCTTGCTCTTGCTGCCAAAGATGTTCGTATACAAGCACCAATTCCTGGTAAGAGTACAGTAGGCGTGGAGATTCCTAATGCCAAAGTGGCGGCAGTCCCAATACGCGAAGTGTTATCACGACCAACAAAAGATTCCATAAAAGCAAACATACCAGTTGCTCTAGGTAAGGATTTAATGGGTCAAATAAAATGGGCTGATATCTCTAAAACACCACATCTATTGGTCGCAGGTTCTACAGGTTCTGGTAAATCAGTCTGTATAAATAGTTTCATCGCATCAGTTTTAATGCTGAAAAGACCTGATGAAGTAAAATTAGTCATGGTTGACCCTAAAAAGGTTGAATTATCAAATTATAATGGAATACCACACCTCTTATGGCCGGTTGTAACTGACCCTAAAAAGGCTAGTGCTGCTCTTCAAAAAGTAGTCGTGATGATGGAAGACAGGTATGATAAATTTGCTGAAAAAAACGTTAAAAACATATCTGGATATAACGAATGGGTTGAAGAAGTTAACCGTAAAGCGGGAGAAGAAATAGAGAAGAAGATGTATTATTTAATGGTCATCATAGATGAACTTGCTGATTTAATGGTCGTTGCAAGTAAAGAAGTTGAGGATTCGATTATGAGAATAACTCAGATGGCTCGTGCCGCAGGTATCCACTTAATAGTTGCTACTCAAAGACCATCAACTGATGTCATCACTGGTGTCGTAAAAGCAAATATTCCTTCTAGAATTTCATTTGCAGTTGCAAGTCAGATAGACTCAAGAACAATACTCGATATGAGTGGAGCAGAAAAACTCCTTGGTAGAGGTGATATGCTCTATTTACCGATGGGAGAAAATGTCCCAGTGCGTATCCAAGGAAACTATATAAGTGATGATGAAATAGAAAGGCTGATAAAACACGTATGCAAACAGCAAAGTGCATCTTACGATACATCATATGACGATGCAATAGAGAATCACCTTGCTGGTGCAGATATGGAAAAAGAAGAATACGATGACCCACTATATGACCAAATAGTAGAATTTGCAGTACAAACGGGAAAAATAAGTGCATCACTCCTGCAAAGAAGATTTAAAGTCGGATACAATCGTGCTGCAAGAATAGTCGATTTACTAGAAGAAAGAGGCATAGTTGGGCCACAAAACGGTTCAAAACCAAGAGAAGTTCTAGTCAAAATAGAAAATAATGAATAAAAATGTTGTGCTTAATGCGAGCAAATGTTAAAATTGATGTTAATGAGGTGAAAAACAATGTACGAAACTAGACTTTTTAATGTAGAAGAATTAGAGACCGCACTAGTACAAAAGACATTAAACGAAGTATACGATGCCCTTGAAGAAAGGGGTTATAACCCAATAAATCAACTAGTGGGTTATCTTCTAAGCGGGGATGCTGGATACATTTCAAGTTATAAAGACTCTAGGAAGAAAATAACGAGTTTAGAAAGAGCAAAAGTACTCGAAGCGCTTTTGAAAAATTATATAAAATGAGATACTTAGGTTTAGATTTAGGAACTAAGACTCTCGGAATAGCAATTAGTGACAAACTTGGAATGATTGCAAATCCATATAAAACTCTAAAATTTAAAAATTACGATGAATTAGTTCCAATATTAAATGAAATTATAAAAGAAAACGACATCGCAGAAATCGCTCTTGGCTTACCCAAAAATATGGACAATTCTCTCGGTTTTGCATCGAAAAGGAGTATAGAATTTAAAGAATTTCTCGAAGAAAAACTCGATATAGATATAGTTTTAATCGATGAGAGGTTGTCGACGATGGAAGCAGAGAAATATTTACTAAATGCAGATGTAAGTAGAAAAAAAAGAAAAGATGTAATAGATGCCGTAGCAGCAAGTGTGATTTTAAATACGCATTTAAGAATGAAAGGAAATAATAAAAATGACTAATGATAACAAAAATATATTTACTATGACTAATGAAAAAGGAGAAAGTCTCGAATGTGAAGTGATTTTAACGATAGATTCTGATGAATTTGGAAAAAGTTATATCGTCTACACTGACCACAGCATGGATGCAGATGGAAACATAAGAACTTATGCAAGCATATATGACCCAAGTGGAAGCAGTCTAGAGTTAAATCCAGTTACAACCGATGAGGAATGGGACATGATTGAAAGCGTTCTCGCCAGTGCTCAAAAACAGGTTTTTAAAGAAGAGTTTTCACAAGATGAGGCTAATTAAACATGAAAAAGCGCATTATTCTTATTTTGGTAGGGATATTTGCATTTTTTCTTGCAATAATCCTTGGGGGAATAATATATTACAATGCTAGCCTTTCACCAGTAAATAAAGATGCAAAGGAAAATATAGAATTTGTCGTATCACCTGGTGAAGCAGTAAATACTATAATATCTAATTTAGAAAAACAAAAACTCATAAAAAATGAATTTACGTTTAAGATTTACACAAAACTTAATTCTGCATCTTTTCAAGCCGGAACTTATATTTTCACACAAAAAATGACTGCAAAAGAGATATATGATGCTCTCATAAATGGAAAGGCCAACTTCGAAACGGTGTGGGTGACATTTGTCGAAGGAAAAAGGCTTACATATATCACAAAACAGATTTCTAACAACTTTCCATATACAGTCGATGAGATAAATCAAGTACTAGAAGATGAAAATTTTTTGAGAAAATTAATCGACAAATATGACATTTTAACTGAGGATATTTTAAATGAAAAGATTTATCATCCACTTGAAGGATACCTTTTCCCAGATACATATGAATTTTTAAAAGACTCGACTATTGAGCAAATAATCGAAAAAATGGTCGCGACTACGGATAGTAAAGTGAGTGCCTATTTAGAGGATGTCGATGAAGAAAAATTTAGCATTCATGAAGTGATGACCCTTGCGAGCATCATAGAGATGGAAGGCACTAATAGTCAGAATAGACCAGATATTGCCGGTGTTTTCCTAAATAGAATTAAAAGAGGTGATACTCTTGGTAGTGATGTTACGACATATTATGGAGTAGGGGTAGAACTCAGTGAAAGAGATTTATATTTATCAGAGATAAACGATTGCACAAACGTATATAATACTAGATGTAGAAAAGGTTTACCGGTCGGTCCTATTGCATCTGTATCCATCGAGTCGATAAAAGCCGCTATTTATCCAAATGAACATGATTATTTATTTTTCGTATCAGATAAAAATGGAAAAATATATTTGACCAAAACAAATGCTGAACATGTCAAAATTGTCTCAGAACTTAAAAAAAATGGTCTTTGGTTTGAATACTAAACTAGGAGTTAATCTCCTTTTTTTTCTCAAATTGTGGATAGTGTAGAAAAAGTTGGGAGATTATGAAGTACAAAAAAACTTCATAAATTGATAAACTAATTTTAAAACTAAGAGAGTAGATAGTCAATATCTATTCTTTTTAAATATGCTCTTTCCACTTTCTCTGAGAGAAAGTGATCTCGCCGAGTAGGCGTCCCCCGGAAGGGCCGCCGGAGGCAACTAAATGATGTATATTTCCCTTCTTAATGAAGTAATTTCTTTAAATTTATTGTTTTGAAAGGGAGAATCAAAAATAGGAGTCGCAACAGTAATATCATAAGTTTTTGATTGATTTTTTGTTAGTTTAGAATCTATTTTAATATTAGTAAGTTTATTTATATTTTCAGTGATTTGTTTGTATTCGTCTTTACCATATTTTAAATTATAGTAATCTTCAATCGTAAGTTCATTTTTGTTGGCTTTATAAACTAGTAATTTGAGTTTATTTTCTAAACCACGTTTAGAAAATCCAAAAGGTGAAGAAGTGATGTATCTTGCGTAAGTTTGTGAGACATGTCCTTCCATTGCACAATGGCACTTGTAGTATTCATGTTTTTGACTTTTAATACCTTCTATATTGTTTAATAAATATTTTGATTTAGATAATATAATATCTTTTCTCTCTGGAGTATTTTCGATCTCAATGTCTATTAGTTTATTAAAATCATCTAACATATCATTTCTTAAATAGTAATCTGCCATATTTGCAATTTTCTTATCTTTAAATATTAAGTTTATACCTTTATGCCAATAATGAAATGGATCTAACACAAAAATAGCATTAGGAAAACAATTGGTATAATCTTTTATTCCAGGGGCACCATCTCCTGAAACAAATATATAATCGAACTTATCAATATCATATTTTTTATCAACGTAATCATAGATTACTTCCCAAAGTTCCGAGTATGATAAAGTAGAAGAAGCAATGTTTCTAACATTTTTTAGTTTCTTTCGTTTTGTGAATGTTTCTTCGTGTCCTTCATGAACGATGGCGCATGGGCATATACAATTACCACCTTTTTGTAAATTGGCATGTATTTCATCCATTTCTATGTATAATATTTTAGGTTGATTTGTACTTTTTTTAATTTCCTCTTTAATAGAACCATCTAGTTTGGCAAGTTTTTTAGAAACAGTACTTCTAGAAATAACTACATTTCTTAAAGCATATTTACCTGCTTGGCTCATATTGACATCCATTGCATATTTTGTAAGAAGATATTCTGCTTCATTAGTGAGTCTTTGATAGGGTTTGAGATTCAATATTTCTCTTAAAAATACGAATCTTTCATGCGTATCCTTAGAATAGTATGAAGTACAATTTACTTCTATAATGCCCATTGATGTTATTAAAGTTTTCTTGGTAGTATCTTTAATATTGTATTTTTCTTTTCTTTCTTTCGAATCTTTAAATCGTTGATTTAAATAGTTTAGAAATTGTTGATATAATCTTAAGGTAAATTCATCTCCGACTAGTCTAATTTTGCTTTCAAGATTTAATGGATTCAAGGAAGTTTTAAAAATTTCATTAAAAGTATTAGTAAATTCATTAACTAGTGTTATAATATTCATGGTTAGTACACCTGCTTTCTATTGTTTTTAGACAACTCAATTATAAAGCTTTTTATTTGTACTAACCACTTTTTTATTTTGGTTTTCAAATCTCCCGACTTTGGAAACACTACCTGCCTTAAATTGTAAATTTGACAAAAAGGAGTATATGTGATATCATATGTCCCATCAATGAACGGAGAAGTACTATCGTTCAAAAAAGGGGGAAATAAAATGGGAACAGTTTCAATGGGACCAATAAAATTAAACAATTCAAAAAGAAAGATGGAAAGTCCAGAGACATTAATGAAAATTATCGATGTCATGGAAAGTAATATGACAGATGATGAGAAAGCACTAGAACTCGTTAAAGCATATAATAACTCAGGACAATTTAGAACATTCAATTCACAATTTTTAAAAGACAATAACGAAGATGAAATAGTAAATACTTTCAATAAAAAAATAGCGGATATATTAGAAAAATTCAGGGAGTACGAAGAGACTGGGTTAGTTGACAACGTGAGATATATTCACTATGTAGAAGAAGTATTAAAAAATAGAAAATTTGGTCATTTTGAAGGACATAATTCACTAAAAGAAATGTATATTTATGCCGAAAAATATGTACTTGAATATATAAATTCAGACAAAAGTTACCTTATTACAGATTTCTTACAAAGTGTTGGTATTAAAAACGAAGAGACATTTGATGTATATGTAAATACTATAAAATTATTAAATTATCATCTATATCAAAAATACCTACAAAAGAAAGAACGAAATATACAAAAAAGATATTTCATGATTATTTATTCACTAAAAACGATGGCGAGAGCGATTGAAGATGGACATATGCCGGATGGTAGACCATTTGATTTATTAGAATTCTATAAATTAGAACCATTTAAAAATTGCAAAAATTTCAGGGGAGAAATGCACGAAATCATAAAAATAAATCCTAAAGTCGACAAAAAGATAATCGGTGTACGTAATGCTAGACGAATTGATTTGTTTACTGAAGCAGTATTGCCAAACGAAAACAAAATAATCATGGAATACATAAGACAAAAAAACATAAATCTTGAGTATAAATATTTAACGGAGAATGACCTTAAAACTCAATATTTAAATATAACTCAATCGATGACAGATGAAAACGGTGAAACAGTAATGCTTGAATTCACTTCACTTGACTTAGATAATATCATCAAATTTATGAGTGATAATTCGCTTCCAATTGCAAACCCAATATTTAACATCGTTAAGAATAAATACTTTCATGGGGAACTTGATGAATACTTCAAAGAAGATACCAAACATTTATAAAAGGTATCTTTTTTTTGATATTTAAAACATATAATGCGAAACGTAAAATAAAATGTAAAGTAACCTGAAAAATTCTGTAAACACTTGATAAGAGAGAGGATTTGTTGTAAAGTACAATTTCTTGGAAGGGGAAAAATTATGAATGAAATTTTTAGTAATTTAAATAAAGATACATTACTTTTAGCACTAGTCATGATTTCTTTTTTAGGATTTGTATTTATCAGTATAATTAAACTCATTTTAAAAAGGGCCGTTAAACTAATCAAAAATGATAAAAAAAGTTTTATAGTATATAGTTATATTAGACTGATTTTAAATTTACTTTACTTTGGACTTCTCATGTATGTTTGGAGCGATTACGTAGAAAACTTTATTACCTTAATAAGTTTTTTATCCGCGGGATTTGCATTTGGTATAAGAGATATAATTTTGAATTGGTTTTGTGGTATTTACATAAAGATTAAAAAACCTCTAAAATTGGAAGATAGAATAGAAGTAAGCGGAATAAAAGGCGATGTCATAGGTCTTTCGACATTAGGGTTTGAAGTCCTAGAGGTATCTGATAAAGAAGAAAATGGTCAATCAACAGGTATTGTAATAAATTTTCCTAATTCAGTTATTTTCACTAGTCCAGTTAAAAATATCACAAAGGGATTTAAGTATATATGGAATGAGATGCATATAAATATAAAGATAACTGCAGATTTAAAAAAGAGTAAACAGGTACTTTATAAAGTCATAAATTCGATTGATATCGTTAAAAACATACCTAAAAAAATGAAAAATCAAATCGATGAAGTGAACACAACTTATAGGATATATTACAATAATTACGAACCTGTTATATATACAAAAATAGAGGAGGACCACGTAGTTTTATCATTAAGATATTTAATACATCCCAAAAAAGCGAGGTATGTCGAGAGTTTAATATGGAATAAAATCCACGAAGCATATAAAAATGGGGAACTCGAACTCTATTTAAAAGAGAAGCACCGTGATTGAAAATGACTTTTAAATGTGGTATAATCTATTACGTTAGTTAGGAGAAAAATATGCGAATAATTTTAAAAAGAGCCATAGCGTACTTTATTGATTTACTTTTTGTAAGTCTGATTGCTGCCCTTATAGGTGAATCTCAACTCAATCCATATTATGAAAAACAAAAAAAATTGAGTGAGGAATATACAGAAAAATATGACATGTATTATGGGGCCATTACTGATTTTAATGTGATTTATGATAGTGAAAATGTAGATGAAGAACAAATCAGTGATTATAAGATTTTGTATCCCGAATATAGTGCAAAAATAGATGATATATATTCTGATAAAAAGATTACCAAAGAAGAAGCAGAGTCTTTTACAAATGACGTTACTGACGAGTTTATGGTGATTTATGAAGAATATTTTCCAAAAATAAAAGAAACTGCATTATTTCAAGAGATAATCACTATTATCTTAATCTTCGTATACTTTGTATTGTTCGCATATAAAACAGAAGGACAAACTCTAGGTAAGAAACTTTTAAATTTGAAAATCGTTTCTAACAATGAGAAACCATTAAAAATAGGAAACTATATCATAAGAGCTCTAATTCTATATGG
>JAZQJK010000132.1:0-12048 GCA_045541615.1 Bacilli bacterium | reverse complement strand
CAGTAACATCAATTTGGGTTTTTACAAAGAAAAAAACGTCATACTCACTTTAAAGTTTGTATGACTGTACTGATTAGGTCTATATTATCCAAAGCATCACTTATCTTATCGGTTTTATTTAATCTGTATTTTTTCTTCATTGATTTTACAAATACCATATAATTTTCAGGACTTCTATTAAGGTACTTATACCAATTAGAATTTTCTCTTAAAAGTGCGTGCATCTTCTCATCGCTTTTAAGTTCAAATAAAGTACTCAGTTGCATGATTAGTCCTCAAATATCTTATTTAGGGGTCTTGGCGATTCAGGTCCTTTAACGACACTGCCACTTGCGCCTGCACCGGTTAAACCTTGTACTATGCCTATTGCCTTTTGTGCTGTATCGATGTATTTTTGGATGTTATCGATATTGACATTTTTAAAAAGTTTAGAGAGTTCTGCGAGGCCCTCAACACTGCTACCTGATGATTTCGTTTCAGTATTTATCTTCAAATACTTATCCCAAGAAGTCTCATCTTCTCCATATAAATCGTACACCTCAAATAAATCTTGCCAAGTGTGGCTTTTATTTCTAACTACAGTTATTAAATCGGGATGCCTAGAGACAAAAGACTTAAAGTCCTCCTTCTTACTCATAATACCACCTAATTAAATATATGAAAATTATAGATTTTGTTTCGCATCTTCTATGACAAAAAGTGCCTCATCGATAAATCTATGTGAGAGTGGCGTATCCTTAATACAATTTATTTTGATTATTAAGTCATCCAAATATTCTTCGGCATTAAAGGAAGATTTACCAATTTTTAATTTGATGTAACTGTTTAAACTATAGTAAAATGCATCGACATATATATACTTTAAAATTCTCTCGATGAGGCTGTTTATCTCCTCATTTTTAGATTTAACACCGAGTAAGTCGTTTACATCATCTATCATATCATCTGGTTTTACAATCGATGAATGAATATAAGTTTCTATGACCGGTTTAAATTTTTCATCTAATGCCTTATTTAGAATGTCTATTGTTCTTTTTTTATTTCCACTTTCATCATAGAATATTGATATAACGGGGTATTTATCGATGAGGGCTTTAATTTTTTCACAGCCGAGTTTGGAAAATCTATTTTGAAACATGATTTCGAGAGATATCTCTTTTTTGGGAATTATGTATTCCTCTGGGGGGTTAAGTGATAAGTTTTTAGTTTTATTGTAGTTATAATTATCAAATAAGTCTACACCTAACAATTCATAAAATCTAAGTGTCTTAATGAATGCGGATGCTTTTAAATCAGAAAAGTAATTATATGGTTTATATTCTTCATCTACAAATATTTTATCTAAATCGACCTTTTCATTTACTAAATTCATTATGACTTTAAAAGTCTCATAGTTTATTTCATTCTTAGCGAGTAATGTACTTTGCTTAATTATGCTCATCTCATAAAAAAGCGTATTAAACAGTTCTGTAAAATTTCCCGCGATAAACGAGTCTATTAAAAAGTAATCTATGTATATGATATTTGGATTTAAAGAATGCATCGCTTTGTCTTTTAATACATTTAAATAGTGTCCAAACTCTAATCTTGCATCTATATCATATTTAGCAAAGTAATCACTTGCTAGGGATTTAGTCAACTCTTCAACTACACATCTATTGAAAATCGGATTTCTTTTATATGCATGATTTTTTATCATACCAGTCACTATATCCATGTCGATATAACCTCGTATGTTGTTTTGAGTGTAATTACATAGTGTGTCAAATTCACTTAAGAGCAATGTCTCATCATTATTTAGTTTGTTTTTAATCGGCAATAAAATTTCATTGGACGATTTTTCAAAATCGATTGATTCCTTAAATACATAGTCGTAAAGTTTTAAAAATTCTTCATTTTCTTTTGCGTATTTATCGTAATTTAACGCATGATTTAAACCTTTAAAAAAGGATACTTTGAATAGATTTTCGTATCCATTTTTCACTTCACTTAATAGAAAATCATCATAAAATCTCGTTATGTATTCAGTGACTTTATTAGTTTTAAACGCATTTTCTATATCATCATTTTCACTAATGGAGTATATGTTACCGGAGAATAATTTTTCTTCGATAAAATTTCTCATCGCAGTGATGTATTCTTCTTTGCTTCTATCTTGAAAGTATTCAGCATTTGTCTCAAAATCATCCTTAAACATGGAATATAATGCACTGTTTGTCAAAAGACTATTTAAAAAGTTAGGTGGTATTTTATTTTCACTTAAGTTTGAAAACATCTGTATCGACTTCCTTTTCGCCTATTAGATTTTTATAGTAATGACCGATGAAGTATTCACTTTCTTTTATTTGCACATCTCTTTTGGCCTTTTTATCAAGACCGTGTTTATACAGGTAGTATGTTAGGAGTTCGTTCGGAAGTACGAGCGAAGTTGTCTCCAAATTTTCCCAAGGATATTCATTTTTAGGGGGATTATTCATAAGTACCTACAATTTAAATTTTTCTAGGAAGTCATCTATGGTGAGTTCTTGGTATTTGACTTCTCTTCCATTAGAATCAATCATCTTAGGAAGTTCTATTTCATCTATGTTTTCTGCATCAGCACTACTGATTTCTTTTTTAGGTGTTACACTTTCATTTGGGTCGATGAGTACGCTTTTTAATGATACATCAGATATTTTTTCTTTTGTTATTGAACTACCTGTACTTGATAAGTCCATTATAGATATTTCGCTGTTTTTAACTTCTTTTATTATGTCATTTGACTTTATGAGAATAATGCTTTTAGCATTAGTTATAAATGCTCTTCTGATGAGATAAGTGACAGTTTTAGTTTTTTTGATGATTTGCAAACCTCTCTTAGCACGTGAAATCAAACTTATATCGGTAATTTTGATTCGTTTAGCAGTATTTTTATCAGTAAATAGTGTGACATACTCATCTTTTTCACCATATGTAAGTCCTGAAACGACTATATCACCATCTTTTAAATTTATCCCTTTGACTCCACCTGTTTTAACACCGCTTGTAGGTATTTCACTTGACTTGTATGCAAGATAATATCCATCTTGTGTTACCATGAGTACGTTTTCATCCTCTTGGCACGCGCCTATGACTTTGTCACCATCTTTTAATTTAATAGCACTCATAGCCTTGTTATAACGTGTTACATTATATAAATCGAGTTTTGTCTTTTTAACCATTCCGTATTTCGTAAAAGTTAAGAGTTCGCTTTCTTTATTCGTCTCGTTTATTATGAAGGATGCGACTACTTTTTCATCAGGACTAACCGTGACAATATTACTTATGTGTTTACCCATTTCTTTCCATTTGGCTTCGACAATTTCATGGACAGGTATATAGATGTAGTTTCCTAAATCCGTGAGTATGATTAGTTTATCAAGTGTCGATGCATTATATAGATTTAATAAAGTGTCACCCGGTTTAAGTCCAGTTTCTTCATCGCTTGCTCCAAAACTTTTTAAACTAACCCTTTTTAAGTAACCATCTGTAGATAATGCGACTATCACTCTTTCATTTGGTATGAGTTTTGCTGCATCTATTTTGATTTCCGTTATGGTATCACGTATCTCCGTTTTTCTTGGAATGCCATACTCTTTTTTGATTCTTCTTAGGTCAGTTTTTATCTCATTATTTAGTTTGTCCTCATCACTTAAAATTCCTTCTAGACGTGATATTTCGGCCTCTAAAGATGCGAGTTCTTCTTCAAGAGCGACTATATCAGTGTTAGTTAGTTTATATAGTTGTAACATGACGATTGCTTCAGCTTGGCTCTCAGAAAATTCATATTTTTTTACTAGGTTATCTTTAGCATCACTTTTGTTTTTACTAGAACGGATAGTTGCGATTACATCATCTAAAATACTTATCGCTTTGACTAAACCTTCAGTTATATGAAAACGTTTTTTTGCAAATGCGAGGTCCCATTCACTACTCTTTCTCACTACGAATTGTTGATGTGAAATATATGCATCTATAATCGGTAATATGCCTAGTAGTCTTGGTCTTCTATTCACAATCGTGACATTGTTATAATTATAAGATGTCTGAAGTTCGGTGTTCTTAAGCAAATAGTTCATGACGAGTTCTTTATTGGCACCGGCCTTTAAATCTATGACAATCCTTAGATTTGCATCTTTGTCGGATTCATCCCTAACTTCGCTTATTCCTTCTATTTTTTTGTCGATTCTAATTTCATCTATTTTTTTTACTAGAAGTGCTTTGTTAACTTCATAAGGTATTTCATCGATTACGATTTTTTCTTTGCCCTTTTCTTTTGTGAATTCATATTTACATAATACGTTTATTTTACCACGACCAGTCTCGTATGCCTTTCTTAATCCGTCTAAACCCTCAACTATACCACCTGTTGGAAAGTCTGGTCCTTTTATTAAAGATAGAATAGTATCTAGAGTACAATTCGGTGAGTCTATTCTTTTTATGACTGCATCACACACTTCTATGAGGTTGTGTGGTGGCATATTTGTCGCGTATCCTGCACTTATCCCCGTACAACCGTTTACTAAAAGGTTTGGAAACCTCGCGGGAAGAACGGTAGGTTCTAATCTCGTGTCATCAAAGTTAGGTGCAAAATTTATCTTCATTCCCTCAAACTTATCGACATCTTTTAAAAGTTCTTCACTGATTTTAGCAAGTCTACATTCAGTGTAACGATATGCAGCAGGACTATCACCATCGATTGAACCGTTGTTACCATCAACTTCGACGAGTATTTGATTTTGTTTCCAATCCTGTGAAAGACGCACGAGTGCTTCATATACTGAGGTATCGCCATGTGGATGATATTTACCTAAAACTATACCTACCGCATTAGCACATTTTTTAAACTTCTTATCATACGTGTTATTATCTTTACTCATCGCATAAAGAATTCTTCTTTGAACTGGTTTTAGACCATCCCTGACATCTGGGATTGCTCTATCCTGTATTATATATTTTGAATAGGTTCCAAATCTGTCACCCATTATTTCTTCTAGACTATAGTCGTAAATTTTCTTTATTACTTCTTCCATGTTAACCACCTTGTCCCAATCATTTTAACATAATAAAGTACTTTTGCCAAATTTTTTTAAAGAAATACCTAAAAAAATACCCCATTAAAACATATAATTTTAAATTGAAGTATATTATTCTATTAAGGTGGTATTATATGTTAACGTTTCTTTTAAGTCTCATTAAAGGCATGAGTTTATTCACGGGTTCATATTCAATTAATGTTTTTCCAGAACCTCTATCTAATGCTCAAGAGGAAGAATGCATAAATAAAATGCTAGAAGGTGACATGGAAGCACGTGCTAAATTAATTGAACATAATTTGAGGTTAGTTGCACATATTGTAAAAAAATTTGATACTAAGGGAGATATTACTGATGACTTAATAAGCATCGGTACGATCGGTCTAATTAAGGGAATAGATAGTTATAAGCCGAGTAAAAATACTAAAATAACAACATATGCGGCGAGATGTATACAAAATGAAATATTGATGCATTTTAGAGCAACAAAAAAGACTTTAGGTGATGTCAGTCTCAATGATTCGATAGGATATGATAAAGAAGGTAACGAAATAAATTTAATTGAAATTTTGAAGGATGATAAAGATGACATTTTAGATACACTTCATAGAAAGGAAATGCTCGAGAGATTAAATGAATATTTATGTATTTTAAATCAAAGAGAAAAAGAAATAATCGAGATGAGATATGGCCTTAATAACAGTGAGGAACTGACTCAAAAAGAAATCTCTAAAAAATTAAAAATATCGAGAAGTTATGTTTCTCGAATAGAAAAAAGAGCTCTCACAAAGATTCTTAAAGAGTTCTTAAAATCCGGTTAGTCAATACTAAGAGTGCAATTCGTTCCATCAAAATATATTTTTAAATCTTCGCTTATATATTCCTTTGTCAATGGATGGATTTGTCTATCTAAATATTCTTTTTCTATTAAAAATCCAAGTGTAGTCTCATTACCCGTGCAAATACTTTCTAAAAAGCACCTCTTCGCACTCTCAGTTATTTCGCTTTCTACGACTAAAAAGAGATTATCGATGTGGGTGTTATATACCTTAATGACAGTTGCTATGAAAACTATGATTACTGTTATGACTACTGTGAAAAGAAATAAAACTCTATTCTTTTTCTCCATAATAATCCCTTATAAATTCTTCTCTAAACTCAAGCATTCTATCTTCTTTAATCGCCTCTCTAATCTCTTCAGTAAGATGAATTAGATATCTAATATTATGTATTGAAAGTAGTCTTTGCCCAAAAGTCTCATCTGCTTTTATTAAGTGGTGTATATAACTTTTGGTATAGTTTTGACATGCATAACAATCACATACTTCACTTATAGGCGTGTAATCTTTTTTATATTTAGCATTTTTGATGTTTATTTTTCCATATTTAGTTAGAGCATTTCCATGTCTTGCAAGGCGTGTAGGACTGACGCAGTCGAATATGTCAATACCACGTATGACATTTTCTACTATATCTATAGGATCACCTACTCCCATGAGGTATCTCACTTTGTCCTGTGGCAACCATTTAGTCGAGTACTCTACCATTTTGTACATCGTAGGTTTATCCTCCCCTACACTCGTTCCCCCGATAGAGTATCCATCGAAATCCATTTTAACTAGTTCTTTAGCACAGTGTTCCCTTAAATCTTCGTATTCTCCACCCTGAACGATACCGAAGAGAGATTGGTCTTTGCTTTTGTGAGCATCTTTTCCACGTTTAGCCCATCTGAGAGTTCTCTCGACAGACTTTGACATGTACTCATGAGTTGTTGGCCATTCGACGCACTCATCAAAACTCATTATGACATCAGCACCCAAATCTTCTTGTATCTGGATAGATTTCTCTGGTGTTAAGAGTAGTTTATCGCCATTATATTGGTTTTTGAAATTCACACCACTTTCGCATATGTCCTTTTTGTTTGCCAAACTGAATACTTGAAAACCGCCTGAATCAGTGAGAATTGGTCCATCATAGTTCATGAATTTATGTAGTCCTCCAGCATCCTTTACAACATCTTCACCGGGTCTAAGCCACAAGTGATAAGTATTTGCAAGTATGATGCCGGCACCACACGATTTTACTTCTTCTGGACTGAGCGTCTTAACTGTCGCTTGAGTTCCAACCGGCATGAACATCGGAGTCTCGTATGTTTTTCCATTGTGCTCGATTACTCCGAGTCTAGCATTAGTATTTTTATCAGTTTTCTTTAATGTATATTTGATTTTCATAACTACATCACTACCTTATTTTATTTCTTTAAAAGCATTTTTCATACCACATAAAGGACAAGCATAATCTGGACCTAAATCTTCAAATTTAACTGCTTCCTTTGCATCATCATATATATAACCACAATAAATGCATCTGTATTTTTTAGCATCACCACTTGTGATACTCTCATCAAATGTAGGTGCATTTTTAGGTGAAGTGCCTTTGAGGTTTTTCCTATAATATTTATAAGTCATAGGCTCAAGTTCTGAAATGCTAGTTTCCTTAATTACTCTTCCTAAAAAGATATCGTGCGTCTCTGCATCAATTATATCCAAAACTTCACATACGATGTAGCCGGTGATTTTATCAGAAAAAACCTTAATGCCATCTTCCTCTATTGTCTCTATATTTTCGAATTTGTCTTTATCCCTAGAAGAAAAGTACCCAAACTCAGTTATAGATTCCTTACTCGTATCATTAGAGAGTATCGATACGACGAATTTTTTACTCTTCTTTATCACTTCATTGGTGTAATTTTCCTTGTTCAAACTTATAGAAACAATAGGATTTTTTGACGTTATTTGAGTGAGTGTATTTATTATGCAACCAGAATCTATATTATCAAAACTCGTACTAACTGCATACAATCCATATGTTATGTCGTGTAACACTTTTTTATTCATTTGTTATCAATCCCTTCGATATTTAAGATTATAACATTTTATTTTGTTTAATACAATCTATGCATAATTATTTTATCAAGGTGTTATATTTTTGATATTTTGCATCCTTATAATCAATTTTTTTATCATGAGCAAGTCTATAGAGCACAAATGATTTGGGATATATTTTTTCAGAAGCAACATCGTATGAATCGTTTTCTTTAATAGAATCATAATATACATCATCAACCATCCAATTAAACGCCTGCTCATCAGCTCGTTTTTCAATCTCATCATTCTCTATTTCATATGAAATCAAACTGACGTTTTTAGCCCTATTATAATCTGTTTTACAATGTGCAAGTTCATGAAGGAGTGCGAAGTATACATCAGCAATTCTTTTATGTTTAAGTGTCAAATAAATTGCCGGTGCCTCTTTATGTACTTTAAATGCGCCTCTTACTTTTGAACCGGGTATATCATAACCGATAACTAAATATATACCGCATTTATTGAATTCTTTAATCAATTTCTCTTCATCAAAGACGCCACCCTTTGCACACTTCAAAATATAACTGACTAAATGAGCAATATTTCCCTTATCATACTTTTCAACGCTTTGCTTAAGAGTTTCTTTATAGCATTTTTCTAACCACAAAAGAAGCAACTCAGGTCTATCATTCTTACTTTTTAAATACACATTATGGCTGAGTTCATATATCTTATCTGGGCTAGAAACCCTTAGAAATTTAAGTATATCTTTTATGATATCCATTTTATTATATTTATCTATAAATTCAAAATAATTTTCCTTTATCAAATACTTATAATTAAACCTTTCTAAAAATTCCTGCTCAGTTATATGTTGTGATTTTAAGTAATCCCTTATTTCATTTTCTAATTTATAATTT
Organism: Bacilli bacterium; assembly: GCA_045541615.1. Lineage (GTDB taxonomy): Bacteria > Bacillota_I > Bacilli_A > RF39 > UBA660 > RUG11867. The sequence goes on along the minus strand of JAZQJK010000132.1, from coordinate 3,207 downwards.
AACTCTATACCTATTATGTACTCTGGTGAAATATTCATCACAAGTGATATATTTTTTATTATATTTAAAGACATATCTCTCTCACCGGACAAGATATCTATTAAATGTTTTTGGGAAATTCCAATTCTCATGGAAAAATCCTTTTTGCTAATATTATTTATATCTAAATAATCATTTAAGTAATCTTTAAATCTCAAACTCTCCATTTTATTCACCATCCTATTTTGTTTCTTTCAAGTTGCATCACCGACTCCTTTATATTTGAAGTAACACATATGCATATGTTAACATTTTAGTTAAGACATGTCAATAAACACATATATAAATATTACCCTCTATATATTATTCTACCGGATAAATTAAAAATTTCCCGTTTTTAGATATAAAAAGTAGTTATTTTTAATAAATTAATCATTCAAGCATAAAAAAAAGCATTTTTACCCATTATACATATCCATGCTTTCTATTTAAAAGAAGATACTTTTTATTTTTTATAGCAAATCAATTAATATTTCATACATTATTATTGAAGGAGTGCTTTATATGAATAATTATGGAAATTATTACTTGGTACGCGATGGCGATAGATTCTTCTTAGCACCATTTCTCCTCGGAGGACTAGGAGGTGCTGCACTGGTTGGACTCTCTAGACCAAGACCAGTCTATGTAAATCCACCGTACCAACCTTACCCGCCGTATCCTCCATATAATCCTGGACCTGTACCAAGACCTTATCCTGGTGGTTATGGATATTCAAGTTCTAATTATAACTACTATTACTAGTGGTTATTTTTAGTATGAGCACATAAATCATCGAATAACTCAGTAAACTAGACCCTCCATATGACAAAAATGGAAGTGTGATACCAGTTATAGGGGCTAGACCTATATTCATAAAAATATGTTCCCAGACTTGAAAAGCCATCATGAAGAAAACTCCGAGTAAAATACATCTATCCCTATATTTCTTACTATTCTTATAAAGTTGGTATACACTTATTAGAATATAAAAATAAAGGAGTATGATAAAAATGCCGATTAGAAAACCAAAATTACAAATTGTAAGTACGAATACAAAATCGGTTACAATCTCAGGAACGTATACTTTTTCGCTTGTAAGTCCCATACCAAATGTACCACTTGCTCCAAGCCCTATAAGAGCATTTTCTAACTGATAGCCACTTTGCGATGTGAAGGAAAGAAGTCTATCCATCCTATAAAAGAAACTCGTACCAAATATATCTATAAATAATTCTTTCTGAGTGAAATACAGCCCCAAAAACGACCCAATTAAAAGTATGACTAAGCCACTGAAAACATAAAAATATTTTTTAGGTATTTTGCTTGCAAGAAGCATCCCAATCATTAGAAGTGCGTACATTATGACAACACCAGTATCCGGCTCTAGGAATATTAAAATTGCCGGCACTAATGTAAGGATTAAAACTTTTAAAAAAAGTGAAATAGAATTACCCTTATGTTTACTTATAACTTTTGATAAGTGCACTATGAAGAAGAATTTGAACAGTTCGCTGGGTTGAAAAGTAAAGCCACCGATTTTAAACCAAGAGGATGCGCCATTCACATTATGACCTAAAAATAACACTAAAATGAGGCTAGCAATACCTAAAGTGTAAAAGTAAAAACTGTTTTTAAAGAAAAAACGCAGGTCAATTTTATATAATATATAACTAAAAATTAAGCACACAAAAATCCATATAATCTGCTTTTCGAAGTGATTTTGGTACAAGGGACTTATGTAGGACGCTCCATACATATTTAATATACTTACCACTAACAAGATTATAACTGGTAGTATCAATTTTATTGTTTTTTTCATTGTTTTTATTTTCATATTCTTATTATTGACAAAAAACATATATTTTATTATGGGAGGATTAATATTTTGAAAGAATTACCGAAAGTTTTTGCAAATCCAATAGAAAAAAAATTGAATAATAACCGCTCTGTTAGTTACGATAGATTGAATGAAGAAAAACATAGTCAAGATTTAAACATGGTAAAAAGTAAAATAAATAAACTTTTTTCAAGAGAAGGAAACATATATTCGATAGATTGTCTAATCACCTTTGAAAATGCTTGTTCTAAATTTACGATTATAGGGAAAACTTCAAATAAACTCGTAACTAAGACTGGAAAATTAATTCCAATGGATGATATTTGGGATATCGATTTGGCATAAAAAAAGTATACTCACTAATAGGGGTACACTTTTTTTGATTAGTCACGTCTTTTTTTGCGAGAATTTCTAATCATCTCTTTTTTAGCTTCACGTTTTTTTACTCCAGGTTTTGTATACTCTCTGTGTTTTTTAAGTTCAGAAGGGACACCACTACGAGCAACTTTAACTTTAAACTTTTTTAAAGCAACGTCAACATTACCATTAGTAACCACTACTTTTGTCATTAATATTCCCTCCTTCCATTTCAACTGTTTTGATTATATCACTATATATCGACAATTTGCAACATAAAAATGCCTAAATGCACAAATTTTTAAAGGAATTATGCTTAAATAAATGTTCAACCCTAAAATAGTTTTCTTTACTGGAAAATTATTATATAATTAATTTACATGGGGGGTAATATTATGAGACGACTTAATATATTTGTGGATGAAACTGGTGAATTCGGTTTTGGTAAAGGCGCATCGGAACTATATGGTGTTTCGTTTACTTTTCATGAGCACTCTGATAATATTGAACCGGAACTCATTAAACTTAATGAGCGCTTAGAAAAACTCGGATACACTGATATGATTCATATGGCTGATTTGATTATGAAAAGAGGAGATTATTCTGATTTTTCTATAGAAAAAAGAAAGAGTATTTTTAATTCAATTTATCAATTTTCAAGGAGAATTCCAGTAAAATACAGTACAGTAATTATCAACAAAAAATTTGCCAATAATAGTAGAATTTTAAAACAGAGGTTATCGTTTGAGATTAATAAAATGATAAAAGAAAATGAAAAATATTTTGAAAAATTCGATAAAATTGTCATGTACTATGATAATGGACAGGAGATACTTGGAACGATTCTAGACTCAATATTTTTAAGATTTAATGGTTTTGAACATAGAGTGGAATTCGATCACAGAGAAAAAAGACTTTTCCAAGTGTCAGATATGCTCACATACATTGACAAATATGACTATAAATATAATCAAAAAATTGGTTTTAACAAA
>JAZQJK010000131.1:0-4465 GCA_045541615.1 Bacilli bacterium | reverse complement strand
ATTTATGCTCTTTTTTTTGTGATAATTTTTAAAGTTAGTAAATATAAAATATACGTATACCAAAAATGCAATAGTGAGTACGACGAGATTTATATTATGAAATTCCGTAAAGTTCTTTTTATTACCAGTTCTATAATATTCTTTTTCAATATAATTAGAGTATAGAGCAGCGACCGCGATAAAGATGTAAATATACCAAATAAAATCATCTAAATTTAGAGATTCTATCTTTTCTATATTAGACTTATTCATAATAAATAGTATGATTTTAATTTGTCATCAATACTTGATTATTACCTAAAATTATAGTATATTTAAATTGATGAAATAAGAGGTGGATTATGAAAAATTTAAACAGAGTTATTTGGGGAGTTTTGCTCATAGTATTTGGACTAGTTCTTGGTCTTAATTCGTTTGGTATTGCGCATATCAATTTATTCTTTGATGGTTGGTGGACACTTTTCATCATAGTTCCAAGTGTATTAGGTCTATTCGTTCCAGGGGATAAAACAGGCGATTTAATTGGGCTTTTTATAGGAATTTTACTGCTCCTTGGAGCACAAGATTTGATTAGTTTTGAACTCATTGGAAAACTTATCGTGCCAGTAATACTCGTTTTAATAGGAGTAATGCTCATATTTAATGAAACTGTAAAAGCAAATATCACAAAAAAGGTAAGAGAGGTTAATCCAAAAGATAGAGAAGAAATAATTGCAACATTCTCATCACAAAAAATCGATAAATCAGGTGAAGATTTTAAGGCTATAAACTTAGATGCAGTTTTTGGTAGTATTGATTTGAATATCTTAAAAAGTAAAATAAAAAAAGAAGCAACTATAAAGTCGAGTAGTATTTTTGGTAGTGTTCACATCACAGTACCTAAAGATGTCAATGTCAAAATGAAATCGACTCCACTTTTTGGAAGCAGTTACAATTTTACTGAATTTAAAGAGGAAAATAAAAATACTATTTATATCGATGCTTTTTGTCTATTTGGAAGTATAGAGATAAGAGATGAAAAGGAACTTGATGACTGATGAAAAACATACATACGATTATTAAAACACTTGCGATTGCCTTTGCGATTTTTATAATACTGAATATATTCAACTTAGTCGTACTTGCGTTTACTCTTTTCACTGGAATAAACATCTTTGGAAATAGTAAGCAAGGTGAATTAGAGGTACAGGAAACGAAAAAATATGAAGATGTCAAAGGGTTAGATATCGATATAAAAAATGCAGATTTATATATATTAAAAGGAAATGATTTTAGGGTTGAAGTACAAAGTCATGAAGATAAACTATCAATAAACAAAAAGGGGACTACTCTTAAAATAGAAGAAAAAACTAAATACTTTTGGGAAAATACATATAAGATTGTAATTAAGGTTTATGTACCGACTTTTGAAAAATTGAGCAATATAGAAATCGATGCGGGTGCAGGTAATATAGAAATAGAAAATATCACAGTAGAAAATGCTGAGATAGACCAAGGGGCTGGCAAATTTAAGGTCACAGATTCTTATTTTAGCAGGACCAAAATCGATGGTGGAGCAGGTACTTTAGAAGTTAAAAATTCTAATTTAGGTAAACTATCACTAGATAGTGGAGTTGGAAATATAACTATGGAAGATTTAGTTTTATCATCAAGTGAAATAGATTCTGGTATTGGAAAAATATCTCTAAATTTTAAAACACGAGATGATTATTCGATATATGCTGAAAAAGGAATCGGTTCAATTAGAATCGATGGCAAAAGTCATGATAATAATTTAACATATGGAAGTGGGCCTAATCTAATTGAAATCGACGGAGGAATAGGCAATATTGAAGTCACTTTTGATTAAAAAACGTTCATATCAAATAATGATATGAACTTTTTATTTTGTTATTATCGTTTTTAAGTCATCTATAAAATCGTCTATCTTAGCACTTTGAAAAAGTATATCAGAGTCATTAAGACAATCATTGAACTCGATATTCAAAACCGGTTCAATCCCAGCACTTTCGGCAAAACTCAAAAGTGATGAGAGAGCAGATGTAGTCGAATACTTTTCCTTGCCCTTTGAACCTATAGAAACTGAAATCATTTTTTTCCCCTTTAGTTCTCCCCTTGAATACAATGGATTTAACCTGTCTATAAAGATTTTTAAATCACCCGATAATAAATTCCATCGTGTAGGGGTTATAAACATCAAAATATTTTCACCTTTAATTTTTTTTATGTTTTCTTCCATGTCATCTTTAAAATCACAAATGCCATCCTTATCACAATCCATACACCCCGTACATAAATGTATCTTTTGATTACCTGGAATTATTATATCAGTATGGATTCTCTCGATATCCAGTTTTTCCTTGATTTTTTGAGCAAGTTTATAAGAATTTCCTTCACGTCTTGAACCAACTATTATAAGCATAAGAACATCTCCCTTGCTATTAGTATGAACGGTCTAAAAAATATTATACAAACTCTAATCATATTATTTTATAGGTGATAAAGTGCATAAAATAAAATATACAATACTCGGTTTTTTAATAGGTCTAGGTAAAATAATACCCGGAGTAAGTGGTGGAATGCTCGCGATGGTTTTTGGTGTTTATGAGGATATAATTGAGTGTATTGCGCATCCCTTAAAAATAAAAACCAAATTACATAAATTGGTACCACTATTCATCGGTATCGTACTTGCAATAATACTCGGAAGCAACGTAATGCTCTTTTTTCTCGATTACTATTACAGTGAATCTATTGCATTTTTCATAGGTATGATGGCTCTGGGACTATTTCCAATTGCAAAGGAAATCAAAAAGAGCAAAATCAGAAAAAACGATATTTTAATATCCAGTATACTAATGCTCATCTTTATAGCATTTTTTCTCATCGATTTTACAGGTACAAGGAACACACTTTCAAATGGATTTATACGCGAGGGGATTTCACTTTTGATATGTGGTCTACTTGATGCAGTGAGTACAATAGTGCCAGGTATAAGTGGTACAGCACTTTTAATGTTAGTCGGTTATTATGAAGTTATAATGGAAGCCTTTGCAAACATCAACATTCAAGTTTTAATACCTTATTTTATAGGATTTTTATTCGGTATATATTATTTATCAAAGCTCATCGACTATCTATTTAAAAATCATACCAATTTTATGAAAATATCTATACTAGGTTTTGCAACGATATCTTTAATCATGCTCTTTAGTACAATCACGATAACAAACATTGCTTCACTTATAAAACTCATACTTATATTTTTTATAGGTGTATTTATTTCCTATATATTAGAATACAAACTGTCTTCACAAAAGTAAACCAAATATTTCCACGTTTATTTTTTTCTCATGCAAGCATTTTAGTATTAGGTGATGTAACTTGAAAAAAACAATTATAATGCTATTTCTTGCAGGGTCAATAGGTTTTCACACGAATTATATGACAGATAATAAAGTGATTTATTATGATGATTTGAACACAAAAAATTTTATCACAAGATTTACTAAAGAAGATATTGCTAAAATAAATGAGGTATGTTCATATGAATATTGTGATATTTTAAGAAGTGAAGAACCGAAAAGGGCAATGGATATCTATTTAAATCGTTACCTAAAAACAATAGATGATGTGGAAACAAAAAATTCCCTAAAAGTTAAGGGAATTAAAATAACAAAAATATCAACTTGACTAAACTTGCTTGTTTGAAAATGTTGTAGACCAAATTATTTTTACAACTGCAATGGCAACTACCATATCGATAAGTCCTTCGACTAAGTCACCAAGTTGACCTGGAAAAATCGAGTGTACAAAATCGGAATACATTACATAATATTTACAAATTGTTGCCCAAATTTCTTCTAAAAATGTCATTATTTATCACATCCTAGACAAATTATACACCAATATTTAAAAAAATCATAGCAAAACAGTTGCAATTTTTTAAAATAATTGGTAATATATATTTGCTCATGGCGGAATTGGTGAAGTGGTTAACACGGCAGATTGTGGCTCTGTTATGCATGGGTTCGATTCCCATATTTCGTCCCATTGGGTAATTTAAATTCGATTTATCGAATTTCTAATAAAAACGGTTCTTAAATGAGCCGTTTTTTTTCAAATAAAGTGGTGAATATATGGTAAAAGATTAGTACTTCTTTGTCAAAAAATATATAAAAACAAATAATTCGAAATTTCTTGCTAATCTATGTAAAATTTTATATAATTAATTCAGGAAACGCACCCAGCTGATGCGAGTGTGTTCTCCAAATTTGGGATCACGACCCGTATCAATCAAGGTACGAGCCGTGTTTTTTATTTCTTAAAGAATTACAAACTTCAAAAGAAGTGCAATTATTATAAAAAGTAACATCTTAATTATAAAAAGAATATCTCTAATCATAATCAATCACTCCTTTCATAAACCCCCTGAAAGTAAAATAAAAGGAGAACATCGTGCTCG
>JAZQJK010000130.1:0-3685 GCA_045541615.1 Bacilli bacterium | reverse complement strand
TCTTGTCCAGTGTTTCCGATTGTATTTTTATGTTTGCGCAGCATAGTCTCGCAATATTTTTTTAGCACCTCAGCTTCACTACCATAATTATTAATATATTTAAGTGCATCCAAGATTAGATTGAACCTATCAATTTTATTTTGTACGCGCATATCAAATGGTGTAGTAATAGTTCCCTCTTCATCATAACCATGTACATGTAGATTTTGATTTGTTCTATTATAAGTGAGTTCATGTATTAATGATGGATAACCATGGAAAGCAAATATTATATGTTTATCAGTTGTAAACAACTCATCATATTTTTTATCAGTTAGACCATGTGGATGTTTTTTGTTAGATTGAAGTTTCATGAGGTCAACGACATTTATGAATTTAATCTTAAGACTTGGTATAAATTCGTGCATGATTGAAACGGCAGCAAGGGACTCGAGTGTCGGTGTATCTCCAGCACAGGCAAAGACTATATCTGGTTCATCACTTCCATTAGTACTTGCCCACTTCCATGTGTCCACTCCTTTAAAGCAGTGTTTTTCTGCTTCTTCTATGCTGAGCCATTGTGTTCTTGGATGTTTTGAAGCGACAATTACATTAATATAATTTTTAGTTTGTAAGCAATGGTCTAATGTAGACAACAACATATTTGCATCGGCAGGTAAGTACATTCTTACTATGCTAGATTTTTTTGATACTAAATGATTAAATAACCCTGGGTCCTGGTGAGTATACCCATTATGGTCCTGTTGCCAGCAATGACTAGTTAAGAGGAGATTTAAAGATGAAATATCTTTTCTCCAAGGAATTTCACCACAAACTTTAAGCCATTTTGCATGTTGACTTATCATAGAATCGACTACGCGAATAAATGCCTCATAACTGTCAAATAAACCATGGCGACCAGTTAAAAGATATCCCTCAAGCATACCCTCACATGCGTGTTCAGATAGTATGGAATCTATTACGGCACCTCTTTTTGCTAAAAATTCATCGTTTGATAAGGTTGTTCCATTCCACTGTCTATTTGTGTATTCAAAAAGTGGTGCCATGCGATTAGAAAGAGTTTCATCTGGGGCAAATAATCTGAAATTAGAATTTTTATCATTCATCTTAATGACATCTCTAAGGTAAGAAGCTAAAATCGTCATATCCTGCGCTTCAATATTTCCTCTTTCGCCTGAAACAGCATATTTTTTATAATCAGGTAATTTTAGTTCTTTAAGGAGATTTCCACCGTTAGCATGAGGGTTTGCAAACATTTTGTGTTTATCATCTGGTAATATGCTCAAAAATTGTTTTTTTACTTTACCATTTTGGTCGAATAATTCCTCGGGTTCATAACTTTTTAACCATGCTTCAACTAAATCTAAATTTTTGCCTGTAGTTTTGTCTACAACTATTGGAATTTGGTGTGCTCTAAAAGTACCTTCGATTTCTCTTTTTTCGATAATCTTAGGACCTGTCCAACCCTTTGGAGAAATGAATATCAGCATTGGATAAATAGGTCTATCAATAATTTCTTTTTTAGATGCCTCTTGTTTAATTTTTTTTATATCATCTATGATTTGGTCCATAACTTCTGCCATTTTTATATGTGCCTTTTTGTGGTCCTCTACTTCCACAAAATATGGATTCCATCCTGAACCTTTAAAATAATTTTTTAATTCGCTTCTTGGTATCCTAGCAAATACAGTTGGATTAGATATTTTATATCCATTTAAATGTAAAATAGGTAGTACAATACCATCTGTTTGAGGATTTAAAATTTTATTTAATTGCCAACTTGCAGCGAGTGGACCTGTTTCGGCTTCTCCATCACCAACAATGCAACTGACAATGAGATCAGGATTATCGAGAACTGCACCAAACGAATGTGCAAGTGAATAACCGAGTTCACCACCTTCATTTATAGAACCTGGTGTTTCCGGCGCGACATGTGATGATATGCCCTTTGGAAAACTAAACTGTTTAAATAATTTTTGCAAACCGACTTCATCTTCAGTTACTTCAGGATAAAACTTTGTATAAGTGCCTTCCAAATAACAGTTAGAAACCGCTGCATTGCCACCATGACCTGGACCTACAACTAGTAGCATATTTAAATCATTTTTTTTGATTACCCTATTTAAATGTGTAATGATAAAATTTTGCCCAGGTACCGTTCCCCAATGTCCTACGACGTTTGGTTTAATATCATCGATTGTAAGTGGTCTTTTTAAAAGTGGATTATTTAAAAGATAAAGTTGCCCTACTGATAAATAGTTAGCCGCTCTAAAATAACCATCTAATTTATAAAGTTCTGCATTAGTCAATTTGGTTTTATTTTTTAACATTTATTTTCCCTCTATTCTTAATAATAATTATAAATTAAAAAATCCAAATATGCAATAAGTTAAAAATTCATTTCAGTTGCATTTTTCGAGTTTTATATTATAATATGCATAAGTGGTGAATTTATGAGTACAAAAACGAAAATTTTAATTTTTACTTTATCGTTTTTGTTGATAATCAGTATTTCAATAATATGTTTTTTAGGATACAAAGTTTATCAACAAAACAATCAAAGCGAGGAAACTACAATTGTAGAAAAAGAGTTTGAAAAAAAAGAAAATATTGATGCTGAGCTGTCTAATCAAGAACAAATAATTGATAAATTTGAAAATAAAAATGAGGTAAATGAGCCTATCAGCAAAGAAGATGGTGAGAGTGAAAATAGCAGTAGCATGTATACTTCAAAAGACCAACTCGTAATAACCGAATTTGAAAATGTTGAAAATGATATTGTAGAAAGTCTGAGTTATGAAAATGATAGTACTCTTGAGAAGGCAAAGGGTGTATTTATTACAATCGTTGATTTTATATTTTACGATGGAGAAATAAAGGGTGTAACCTTTGATGAATTAAGTGACAAAGGAAAAGAAAAAGTGCTTAATATTGCACATTCAATTGATGAAAAAATAGAATCAAAATATCCAAATTACAAAAGTACTATTTCTACCAAAGCAACAAATGCTTTTGAACGAGCAAGTGAAATAATTAAAAATGGTACAACAAGTTTTAGTGAGTTTTCAAAAGAAAAACTCGGTGAAGAAAATTTTAACTCTATAATTGAAGCAAAAGATGAATTGTTGGAGTATACTGATAAAGCACTTTTTGTAATAAAGGAAAAAGGCGGAAACTTTATAGAATCGGTCAAAGACAAGATATCTAGCTGGTATGAAAATTTTAGGGAATAAAATGTACCCTCCATTTAATTGGAGGGCCTTTTTAGTTTTCAATTTTAATTAATTCGGATTCTAATATTGAATATAAATATATGTTTACACTTTTATTAGAAATACTTTGGATATAATTTTTGTAACCAGTAAGCTGTTTTATATATGCCTCATCACCAGTGTTTTTTAATTTGTAATCGACTATATCGATGTAATTATCATATTCAAGCATTAAATCTATTACTCCGCGATATGAGACATTTTCCGATTTATATGTAAATTCATATTCTTTATAAACACTAGCGTTTTTAACATTTTGAAATAAAGGATGTTCTAAAAATTTAGAAATTTTATTTGCTATAAATTTGTTTTCTATATCATTAACATCAAAATTCACAAAATCAATACATTTCAATATTTCATGAACTTTAGTTCCAAATTCCATATTCTTTTTGTTTTCTCTTGATATTAGT
>JAZQJK010000129.1:0-8839 GCA_045541615.1 Bacilli bacterium | reverse complement strand
TCATATGCTTTTTCTCCTATTCCACTTACGTTCATTAAATCTTCTAATTTTTGAAACGCTCCATTTACATTTCTATACTCAATTATACTTAAAGCCTTTGCTTCTCCTATACCTTCTAAAGTCATGAGTTCTTCTAGTGTAGCCGTATTTATAGAGACTTTTACCGAAGGACTAGCCTGAACATCATCATTATTAGATGGTGCATCACTAATTTGTGTATCATCCTCTGTCGCTCCTGTTTGATTACCTATTATGATAGTTTCACATTCACATTTTGGCACCTCACATATGATTTCATTTTTAACTTCCTCTTTTTCAAGTTCAGTCTTAGTAAACACATATATGACCATTTGGTCCGTTAGTCTTTTACTCAAATTTATGTTGTCTGTGACAGCACCTGACTTTAATCCCCCAGCTTTATTTATCGCATCATCTACAGTAGAATTATCATCCATTTCATAGACACCTGGTTTTTTTACTGCACCTTTGACATCGACCTTAATCTTTTTAATAATCGCAATTTCTTCCTTCACCTCCTCCTCATCGATAACGCTCATTTCACATTCAGTCGGTTCGCATTCATCGCACACTGGGCACGTATTAATATAAACATAGACACCACTACTAACAATCGACAAAATAGCGACCACAATAGAAATTACTGAAATTATATTATCGAGTAAAAATTTTTTGATTTTTTCTTTATCCATAAATTACCTCCTCTACTTATTATTCTACCGGGTAAATTGAAAATTTCCCGTTTTTTATATCAAAACACCAAAAAAAAGACCCAATTTAGGTCTTTCCTATCAAAAAAACTTTTTTTGCACGTGATTCTTGTTATAACTATAATTTTATTTCCAAGCATTTTCTACATCACAGTTTGAACTATATGGACTTGGATTTGGCATTTGCATTTTTGTTATAAAAGGTATTTTAAATGCACTACCAAAACTCACACATGTACCAGGTTGAAGACTACTCATTTTTTCTATTATGTCCACGCTTACACCTGGAAGCATTTTTTCTATGTATGCTATATCAGCAGGATGAGTCATTTTAAATATGATAAAATTTGATATCTGAGAGATAACTGTATCACTTAGTTCAACTGGTCTTTGACTTATTATATCTAAAAGTACCCCATATTTTCTTCCCTCTTTTGCAATTCTATCAAATATATTATAGCCAATTAAATAAGCATCAGAGTCTTTTTGGACATATCTATGAGCTTCCTCTAAAAAGAGGTGAAAAGGAATACTTGCTCGGTTAGGTCTACTCTTGGCGAAATCGAAAAACATACGTGCAAATATTTTTACGATAACCTTAGCAAGTGAATCATCGGTTCCCTCTAAATTTATATTGACGATTTGACACCTAGAATTTTCTTTTACAACTAATTTAGTTATGTACTGTTCTAATGTAATAAAATCCGGATAAGAAAATACATTTTTGTTACTGGAATTTATTATGCTATGTAGTCTTACGAGAAGTACTGTCGATGCGTTGTGTAAGTCACTGTTTTCTTGAAATCCTTCACTGATTAGTGTGAAATTTAGAGCGTTTTCCAAATCTTCAATAGTGAAATATTGGTTATCATCTGGTATATTATTTTCTAATGACTCATTTATAAAACCTAAAATGTATTCGTTTATGAGCACTGTTTCAGAAAAGTTTCCATTTGAATCGATTTCAAAACATTCTGAGAAATTTCTCGTAAATCCTACACCCTGCACTGGAGAATTAAAATTAAACTGTGGTGTATTGGTAGTTTTAATTATTTTAAATATTTCATTTTTCTTACCAGCACTAGATAAACTAGAGAAAAGTATGGCCATAATCGCTTTTGCAATTAAATGGTTTTTGAGTTCTAATGATGCCTCATCATTACGAGCGAAAACCCTGACTAATTTGAGAGCCCTTTCGAGTATAGTAAGTTGACTATGTTCGGTTGCATTTAATAAGAGTGCTATATCATCAAGAGTCAAGAGATACATCGGTATTCTAAGGTCCTCATCAGCATCTTCAGTGCGGCTTGTTGTAATAAATTTATAATTGTAATTAGAATTTATTTGACTTAAATTAGAAAATGCGTTTTTATATTCACCATATGCGTCAAAGAAAATCAAATTTGCATTATATACGGGAAGTTCTGGATTTGTAAATACATTTTGAATTATCCTTGCGACACCACATGATTTACCTGAACCAGATGCACCTAAAATCGCAAAGTGGTTTGAAAATAATTCGTTTATATTGACATAAATCGGGTAATTGTTATAAAGAGGTGAAAATCCGAGTTGAAAATTTCCTAGTTTTTTAATTCCGATGACCAATTGAAGTTCTTGTTCGCTTATCATTCTTACGCGCGAATCTAGGCTCGGTTTTCTTACGATACCTGTCGTAAATCCACGTTCTGTAAATTCACCCAAAAATTTGATATCAACAGTATTAGTACTTATATCTTTGACTTCTCCAAGTATTTTGCTTTTACCACTTTCAAATACGACATGCATATTCATCAAGTCCGGCATAACTGCCCCAGTTTTATTGAGACCCACAGTTGCAATATTATCAGTTATTTTTATTATATTTTGAAACACACTAACCATTCCTATTCTGTAAAAATTATACCACACGAATTAGCAAAAAAAAAGAGTTGTTTTAACCCTTTATACGAATTTTACTCTTGTAAAACAGGTTCGCTTATACTATCATTTATTGAATTAGCCTCTATATTTTTGAGTATGTCATCTATATATGCATCTAACCCATAATCCGATGTGCTATCTTTTAACTGATGGGCACTTACTGGCGTTTTTATTATTTGGCCTCCAGTAGTTAATAGCAGTTTCGTTTTCACTTTAAAGGCGCCGAGTTCTTCCTCGATTTGCTTTTCACATTCACCAGTAATATCTATGGATACTGTATCATTTTCCTCAAATGAATAATTATATTCGAGAGTGACAACTTCTTTACTGCTCTTTAAATCTGTTACCACTATTCTCCCCTTATTTGATGATTTATCGAATGCAAGTGTATATCTCATTTCACCGGTTTCTAACCAAATACTCCTTGCACTATTATCATAACCTGTAATTCCTAGTGAAAGTTTTTCTTTTTTATTTATCTCTAAAGAAATACTCCCTTTACTTCTATTAATCACGAATAATTCACTCGCATCAGCAGTTCCCTTTTTTTCTATAATTGCAAATCTCACCGTTTCATCAGTGTTCACCCTCGTATAACCCTCGAACGTATAAAGTGCATTTGCATCTATATTTAGAGAATTCTTGATACTTGCAAGCATTGTATTTACTTCACTACCTTTAATCCCGAATAAGTCTGCAATGTAGTATACCGCTTCACTATTCAGTTTGATTTCAGAAAATATGAATTCGATTAAAGTAGATAGTTCTATGCCACTTATCTCATAATAGTTAACATTACAGTCGACTGATTGATTATTTACATTGATAGCTTGTTTTCTCGTTTGAAAATTTTCCTCTAAAAATGTATTTGAAATTTTTTCTCTAATCATTCGGTTTATGTTGTTAATTGCTGAAAAATTTACAAATTCGATGTTAACCCTGTCGGAAGTCACCTTTTGATATAATTCCTCATTAGATGTCTTATATGTCTTTAGAAAATCGTTTTCGATATAGATATGTTCAAACAATTCCTCGTTATCGCGACTAACCTTTAATGTATTTTTGAAATATTTATTACCGCGGTCGAATTCGAGTTGTATTAAGTAATTTAGGGCTTCGAGTTTCTCTTGTAATTCCATATTTTCCAAACTAGTCACTCCACTGATTTCAAAGTCAGCATTCCCACTCATCTTTATTTTATTATTTGCAATTAGAGTATACATTCTATCGTTTGTAATAACATTGCTTGCATACTCGATTTCACTAAAAATCGTATCTATTGATGAATAAAAAAGTGTCATCGGTTTCCCTAAATAATCGATGAGTTTAAAAACCCCTAAAATGCCAGTAATCAGTAAGATGATACAAATAGATAATTTGGCAATTAATATATTATTCTTTTTCATAGACTTCTTCACCTATTTTAAGTATAAAACAAAAAACACAAAAAAACAATTTGATTTTGTGTTTCTATATTACTTTTTGTTAAAAATTTGTATATCTATTCTGTTTTTTAGTTTACAAAAATCTTCACTATTGTCTTTTTTTACAGGTTCACCATAATTATAGCAATATGGATTTGTAATATGCTCACTTAGATATGTATAATCATCTTTTACATCTATACTACTACACTTGTTTTTCTTTTTAGCACCTTTTAACATGACTTATCACCATTAGTAGTGTGCTCTAAATTTTTATAATTATACGGCAATGTCAGTTTTTTCTTCTTTATATATCGATGTAAACAGTTCTGTTTCCCCATCAGCGCTCAGTACAATCGGCTCTAGGCGAGGTAGGTCACTTAGTGAGGCTAGACCGAAATAATCTAAAAATTCACGAGTTGTCCCATATAGATTAGGTCTACCTGCTAGATTTGATTTCCCCGTTATTTTAACGAGACCTCTTGCACATAATTTTCTTATGATTTGCCCACTTGCAACACCCCTCATCTCGTCGACCATAACTCTCGTGATAGGCTGATTATATGCGATTATTGCAAGTACTTCTAAACTAGATTCACTTAAAGACTGACTCTCCGGATTTCCAAGTAATTTTTGATAATACTCTGCATGTTCTCTTTTCGTGGTCAGTTTAAAAGCATCTCCAAGGTAACTTATCCTAATTCCTCGAGAAGTTTTCTCGTATTCAACTTGTAAATCTTTTAGTAAATTCTTCACTACATCACTACTAACCCCAAGTACATCGATAAGGGTTTTTAAACTTATGCCTTCATCTCCTACAGCAAACAATATACCTTCCAAAACTCCTAATAAATTCATCATTTTCACTTCGCTTCTATAATTATATTTGAAAAATTACTATCTTGTATTATATTTATCTCTTTATTTTTAGTCATCTCTAAAACTGATAAAAAAGTCACCACTAAGTATTCACGAGTTAGGTCATCAAACAGTTCAAAAAAATCTAGTTTCCTTCGAGTTTTTATCATCGAACGTATCTCATGTGTTCTCTTTTCGACAGTGATTTCTTTTCTCGTGATTTTCGTAGATAGAGGTTTCATGTATTTTTGTCTATCAAGAAAGTTGTTAAATGCCTCTAGTAGATCATCAAGTGTCGTATCCGAACTGAGTTCCACTTCTTTTTTATATTCGATAAGTGACTCAGGTACTTTGGTGTATACTTCACTTCTCTTAGCCTCTAAATTTTTAAAGTCCTCCGTAATCTGCTTATAAGTCTTATATTCTAAAAGGCGTTTTCTAAGTGCTTCCTCGCTTACCAAACCAAAGCCCTCTTCCTCTTCATCTTCTTTTTCTTTTATATTTAAGAGCATCTTACTCTTTAAGTGTATAAGTTCACTTGCGACTACTAGATACTCACTCGCGATATCGATATTTAATTTCTCCATCTCTTCTATTATCTGAATATACTGGTTCATGATATTCTCAATCGGAACTTCATATATATCCATCTTAGATTCCTTTACGAGATGCAATAATAAATCAAGTGGACCATTAAAATCGTTTATCGTAAAATTAAAGTTATTACTCACTCACAATCAAATCCTTCTGCTTCCATTTTAAATTTGACGACATTGTTCTTTTTATCTTTCATGAATATATACTCATCTTGAATAGAGCCAAAGGAACTGATCGTTTCATAATCGAATTCACTTGTAAAGATAAATGTACTGTTATTATCGGCAATACTTGCTGTAACGCCATTTAATTCATTATATCTATTGACGAGTTTTTGATATTCAAAAATGACTTTAGAGTATTCGTTTAAATCATAGTTGGAATAAGTATACTTCTGCACGACTCTATTTAATTTTCCAAGATAAAAGTCATATTCATAAACATAGTCCCCTCTAGCACACGATAAAGATGCAATACCAGATTCATCACTTGGCATATCGATTGGACCCATACTAGATTCTTCTATTCTACTTACGACCATATAAGTTGTAGTACTGATATCTAAGTTAGAGACATCTATTTTTAAATCCAAACTACCAGAAACATCACCCTTAAGAATGCGTCTACCTTTAAAGACTTGTCGATTTTCATAAAATTCCAAGTAGTATGCTGATTCATTTAAATTGACTTTATCATCGCTTTCAACTGTTAAATATAAAGTACTATTTTCAAGCTTTATATTAGAGAGTGTTATCTCATTAAATTCAAGTGTACCTAAACTTCCAAGTTGATAAAATTCACTCACGCTTTCGATGTAATCATCGGGATTTAAGTTTTCTTCTTTATTGTTATTATCACTACCTATACCCAAAAACTCTGCCAAATTGGAATTATATTTTTTGTATATATCTGGGACATAGAAAACAAATCCGATTAGCACTATAAAAATTATCATGATAAATAAAGGGTTACCCGCTTTTTTTCTTTTTTCAATGTCATCTTGTTTCATTTGTATTCTCCTTTTGTATTCTTTACATAAAACATTTTATCACAAAATAACGATTAAAAAAAGCCCTTAAATAGGCCTTTTAACTGATTAATTTACAGCGTCTTTTAATTTGCTTCCTGCTTTAAAAGTTACAACAGTTTTAGCAGGGATATGAAGTGGTTCTTTAGTTAATGGGTTGATACCATCACGAGCAGGACGTTCTTTAGCAGTAAATGTACCAAATCCTACGAATGAAACCTTTCCTTCTTTTTTAAGTCCTGATTCGATACCTTCTAAAACAGCATCTAATGCACGACCAGCTTCAGCTTTAGAAAGACCAACTTTAGCTGCAACGAATTCTACTAATTCAGTTTTTGTCATTTTATTACCTCCAATTTTTTTCTACTTATAAGGACTGAATTTTATTATCTATTCCTTACAATCAATAAGTTATCATACTTTAAAGGTAAAAATCAAGCAAAAGCGTTAAATTCTTGTAAAAATTTGCATAATTTACGGTTTTTACCCGATTTTACAGCGAAAATTTTGTTAAAAAGTCGTATTTTATTCTACAGTGAACGGAGATTCAGCAGAACCAAGTCCACTTAGTTGCCTTGCATATTCAGAGGTGAGATTTATGACAGGAGCTACACCACCAATAGCGTGCACATTGTAGTAACTAAAATTCCCTAAACTTTCCACAGTAAGTATAGTTGCACCCCCAGCGAAATAGTCAGGCGATATCGATAAAAGTCTCTCTGATATGTTGGTTGTATAAGGATAGAGAGTTCCTGCTTCACTATAACCATGTGAACCACCTAAGCCATCATATCCGCTTAACACTAATTCATCCGCATTGAGTAAACCTACCTTTAAGTAATATGTTCCACCATAAGTTTCAGTTGTTTCACTTGTTTTTAGTGTTGGGTTTACTACTTCGTTTAGTCTAAGATTTGGGCTATAATATGTTATACCATTTTCTTCTATATTGTTAGAATCTGCAAAAAATTGACTTGTCGCGATGTTTTGACGTTCATCTGACAAACTTCTTTCAAACCACGTATCAAGATAGTTTTTGATATCTGATGCTATTCCGTCTTGTACGTTTGGACTACTGTTGTCATATGTGTATCCTGTATATTTTGGTTCATCATATTTCGTATTAAAACTTGATAATCCTGTATATGAATTTAAACCAGTTGCATCTGGACTCGTTCCTATATACATAAGTCTCAAAGTTCCATCACCATTGATTCTCACTATTCTCCAATACATACTGTCCCCGGCACTTGCATATTTATAACTATTTGTGCAATAAGTACTTGTTACAATTGCATTATTTTGGCACTGTGTTAAATTTCCTGTTAAATATACATCATATGTGTTTACTCTATTATATGGGTAATAATACATATCAGTTTTATATGTTCCGAACTTCACAATGTTGTTTAGTGTCTTTGGTCCACGGAAATAGTAACTTGTTCCAAAATCATCTTCCATAGCATATAATCCTTCGGTTGTCTCTATTTCAATAAACCTCCCACTCCCTTCATATTTTATACCTGTTGCATATGTGCCCTCTTCCATTGAATATACTGAGTTACCACATTCCTCTTCTGTTGCAAGTTCCATTGTTGTAAAAGAAATTACTGGATTATTATTTATTAAACAGGCATTATTTGTTCTATCCCAAGAAGATGTTCCAATATTAAACATATCAATTGAGCCATCAACATACATTGTTTGAGTGCCTTGTGTGATTGAGTAAATTGTATTACAATTTTCTTTTGACACTTCACCAATTAAACTCATTACACTATTACCATCAAACATACAATTAGTTTGTCCTGAATATGATATGTCATCTAGTGAATTTGCACCTTTGTATCCTGCCCATGTATAATCGAACATATTATATTCAGTTGGTTCTTCTTTCAATGAGTTTTGAAGGCCCAATGCAGTCAAAGTTGTTACAGATGCGGATGAGCCATTTTCTAATGTGAATTGTGTCCAAAATGATGCATTTAAATCTGCTGTTTGGTCTACTGTCTCAGAGTTTACAAGTGTGATTATGAGATTGTAATATAACTTTTTACCTGCTGGTATTAATAGTCCATCTGCGAGTTCTACTTTTGCATTTGTAACATTTGTTGGTACGTTTTTATCAGTAATATAATGTTTATGGTATTCATCCTCTGATTCTGCAAATTCTAATGTGTATACAAGACTACCCTCTAAATATGTGTTAGTCATGTTAAACCAACTTAGTTTTGCATATGCATCTAGTGTTCCTGTATTTTCTATCGTGAATTTTTTAGTAA
>JAZQJK010000128.1:0-1849 GCA_045541615.1 Bacilli bacterium | reverse complement strand
TTTACACAATTATTATATAAAGTTTGGTGAGAAAAACTATGAGGAATTTTTAAATAATTTCGGAAGCAAAATGGTAACGGAATATGGTGAACCTTTTTCCGTTGAAAATCTAAGAATAATGGAAGCAGAGTATGTGACATTTAATGCTAAAATAAATGAAAAAAATAAATATAAAGATAAGAAAACTTCTTCTTAAAAATTGGTTTTTCTACAGTGTTTTTGTCTTTTCTTTATTTGTAGCAGTTTGTTTTATCAATAAAGAAAGAGAGAGTATTTATAATGGTGATGAAACTAATCTTTCTGGAATCATTTCATCTTATACGATAACTGGAAACAAATTGACTTTCATGCTTGAAGGTGAGGAAAACGTAAAGTGCAATTATTATTTTGATACTCTAAAAGAACTCGATGACTTTAAAAATGATGTAGTACTCGGTGCTACTATTGATTTAGTTGGCGAACTCAAAGAACCTGTAAATAACACAGTACCAAATACATTTAATTATAAGGAATATCTTTATTATAAAGAGATATTTTACACTTGTACTGTGGATACTTTTGAGATGAACGCAAATGATATTTCTCCATTGTATGCTATTAAAAATTTCGTTATCAAAAGAATTCTTTCATTTCCTGATGTATCAGATTATCTTTTAACATTTATAATTGGAGATAAGTCGCTTTTAGATGAAGATGCGATGAATAATTATAGGCTTAATGGCGTTACACATCTATTTGCCATTTCGGGTATGCACATAGGGCTATTTTCAGCATGTATAATTGGTATATTAAAAAGACTCAAATTAAGTGAAAGTAAGTGCTACATAGTAACTGTGTTGTTTATTTGGTTTTATGCTTTTTTAACTAATTTTACACCAAGTGTCATGCGGGCTGGACTTTTATTTTCTCTCCTTGCTCTCAATAAGATATTTTATACTGAAGTTAAAGGTATAAACGTGTTATTAATGACAGGTGCTATTTTGATACTTATAAACCCATTTATTTTAAAAGATATAGGTTTTATATATTCCTTTGTTACGACATTTGGATTGATGTATTCAAGTTTTGTCCTTTCAAAACACAAAATTATCGGTACGAGTATAGTTGCAATGATGTTCAGTTTGCCGATTACTATTAATAATTTTTATGAATTCAACATATTGAGCGTTCTTATAAATATTATATTCGTGCCATTTGTATCTACTTTAGTATACCCTTTATGTCTACTGACATTTATCTTTAGATTTTTAGAACCCTTAACTCACTTATTACTTTTAATAATGGAATGGATGAATGATATGTGTGCAAGTGTAGATTTTCTTCACATGATAACTGCAAAGATGAATGTTTTAATGTTGCTTACATTTTATGGTTTACTACTAAAGCTTGTCAATAAAAGATTGATTTTGTGTATTATTTTATTATTTGGACTTATCTTGATAAACAATCAAAAAAATTTATTTGATAAATATTACCATGCTGAGTTTTTCGATATTGGACAAGGTGACAGTATGATTTTAAGATACCCAAAAGGTGGTGAAGTCGTACTCATCGATACAGGTGGAAGTATAAGTTATGAAACAGAAGAATGGAAAAAAAGAAAAAAGTATTATGGTATAGACAACGTTTTGACTTATTTAAAGAGTTTAGGCATTACCAAAATAGACACTCTAATTCTAACTCATGGGGATTTTGACCATATGGGTGAAGCAGTTCATTTAGTCGAAAATTTCAAGGTAGAAAAAGTTCTCTTTAATAATGGGGATTACAACTATCTTGAATCAGAATTAATCGAAATACTTAAAGAAATGAAAATACCTTACCATATGGGTTTAAAAGAACTAAATAT
>JAZQJK010000127.1:0-4107 GCA_045541615.1 Bacilli bacterium | reverse complement strand
ATTTTAGAAAGTGTATCCTTTATATCCTCTATTCTCGTCATACTACCGATGTCGTAATCGATTATGAAACCACTCGAATTAGAATTCTCAATAGTGTTTATGACTTCTTGTTTTGATGAGAATAAACTTCTATCATTGACTGCATATTTTATTTTTGGAGACAGCTTGTTTTGCATACCGTTTAAATAGAAATTCACATCGTTTAATCTGTTTTTATCCGTAAATAAGAGTATATCGATGCCATGTTTTTCTAATGTGGCTGAAAATGTATTTTCTACAGTTAAATTTTTTGAAAACATGTGTGGTATATTATCTTTAAATTCGTAAAGACTAAATATTTTTAGAGGTATTTTAGTGAAATCGTTATATGACCTATCAATTTCTGCATTTTCAAAGTTTAAGAAAAGTAACGAGTCGTTTTCTGCTATTTGAAAACCGGGATTTACACTGAACACACTTGCATCTTCTGGATTTATTATTTCTTTTTTGAGAATATCCAATTTTTTAGATGGCTCGTTCCAGTGTTCTCCAAATTCTTTGTAAAATGTACGTAAAAAGTCATCTGTCGTTATCTTGTTTTTACCTACGACTATGCCGAGTTTACAATATTCACCCATTTCGAATGATAGTTTTCCAATCACTTTGTCAAGAGAATCATATTGATTTGTACTCGTACCAAAAAGCACTAAGTGTACATAAACTTTTTTATTTTTTTCACTGTTTATTATCTTTAAAAATTCTCTCACTTGATGCCATTTTTCTTCGTTTTCTATGTAGTAAAATACGTGGAGTTTATTCGCTTCTACAATAGAATTTTTTACATCATTGAGGACGACATTAGAACTAAGTTTTTTCTCAAAAATTAGATTATCGATTTCATCTTCTTCCTTTTTGTTCTTTTCGGGAATACTAAAATTTTTATACGCGGTGTTATAGTCTCCCGCT
The DNA here is from genome assembly GCA_045541615.1 of Bacilli bacterium. GTDB lineage: Bacteria > Bacillota_I > Bacilli_A > RF39 > UBA660 > RUG11867. Next base: position 3,162 of record JAZQJK010000127.1, on the reverse strand, counting down.
GATGCAACTAATGACCCGAATAAATATTCCCTTGTCATCGCATCTAGGTTTGGCATGAGTTTACCACTATATATGTTTGCTGACCCATTTCTCTCTATACCAAATCCATTTATTAGCATTAAAATCGTCTTTCTCATAATATCTCCCTACTTTATTCGTTTATCATTATATCACATATTGAATAAAAATGTGTCACTTTTTGAGTTCTTATTTCAAAATTTATGGTAATATATGTACTGAGGTGTTTTATGAATCAAAAACATTATTATACTTTAAATGATTTTTATAGGAGAAAATTCAATTCTAAGGTTTTTAAAATCAGTTTGGATGCAGGATTTACTTGTCCAAATAAGGATGGAAAAATCGGATTTGGTGGTTGTATTTTTTGTAATGGTGCCCCTTATATAGGAGATAAAAAGGATAGTCTCCTCGAGCAGTTTGAGAAAATTAAAGAAATGCTCCATAAGAAGTGGAAAGAAGCTAAATATATCGTATATTTGGAGGCAAACTCTAATACTTATGCCGATGTTGATACTTTGAAAATGATTTATGAACCATTAATAAAATTAGATGGTGTCGTAGGACTTAACATCGGTACTAGGTGTGATTGTCTATCCGAAGAAATCTTAGATTATCTTGAAGATTTAAACACTCGAACTTTTTTAACGGTTGAACTCGGCCTACAGTCATCTTTTGATGAGACTTTGAAGATGATAAACAGAGGCCATACAAGATTAGATTTCACAACTGCCGTAAATAAACTCAAAGAAAGAGGCATAAAAGTTGTAGTTCATATAATAAACGGGTTACCTCATGAAACTGAGGATATGATGATAGAAACTGCGAAATACGTAAATTCACTAGGCGTACATGGAATCAAAATACACATGCTTTACATCGAAAAAGGAATGCCGCTTGCCAAACTTTATAATGAAAATCCATTTCCAATTCTTACAAAGGATGAATACATCAAAATAGTCGCCTCACAGTTAAAAGAACTAGATAAAAATGTCGTAATTCATAGAATAACGGGTGACCCAGATAAGGAGAAACTTATAACACCGGATTGGCTAGTTAAAAAATTTGTGGTTTTAAATGATATCGATAAATATTTATATGTAAATGATATTTATCAAGGTGATAATGTAAAAAGAATAGATGAACGAAGATAGTTCTCTATTCTTTTTTAGGTTACGAGTTAGTATGAGATAATTCTCATTTTCATATATATAGTAATATTCACATTGTAAAGAATATTTTAATTTTTGTACTGTTTTTATTTTACATTTTGTACCAATTTTAGTTTACATTTTATACTCATTTATAAAAAAATCACAAACTTTAATTATTGTTTATGATTAATCTATAAATTTTGCATCGACGTAATATATTGGTCTACCCTCTTCAAAATATTTTTTTTCAAAATCAGTCATTATATTTCTTATAGGTTTTTCATCGTTATGTAAGTCTAAACTTATTCTATCGAATACATACCAATATTGAGAAAGACTCTCAAGAGAATATGCGAATAATCCTTTATTATCAGTTTTCAAAATGATGTGCTTATTCTTCTTAAATATTTTATCATATAGTTTTAAGTAACTGACATGTGTGAACCTATTTTTTTCATCGATTCTCTTAGGCCAAGGCTCAGAAAATGTCAAGTATATAGTATCGATTTCTTTTCCAAAAAATTTATCCAAGTTTCTGGCATCAGCATTTATGAGTTTTAGGTTTGGTAATTTTTGGTTTCTAAGTCTTTCAGTTGCTTTGACCATTTGAGAGTCGTATAACTCTAGTCCAATATAATTAATGTTCGGATTTTCTTTTGCCATGTTGATAATAAAGTCTCCTCGGCCCATCCCAAGTTCGATATGAATTGGATTTTTATTCCCAAATAGGTCATTCCACTTATTTTTATATTTTTCTGGATTTTCCACCACATATGGACAAGCCTTTAATATTTTATCTGCATCTTTAATTTTAATATATTCCATAAATACACCTTTTCTAACAAATTTCTTCTATATTATAAACTTTTATTACTGTATTAGCAAGATTTTATGTCACCATTTATACAAAAGGCAGCATATAATGGAACAGATTTAATTTTATTATCAAAACCAAAATTTTTCATGCTCATTCTAATAGAATATTTAGGATTATATTTTTGGATGTATGAATTTAAACTTCTACTGGTAATGCGCTCTCCAGACTTTACTTCAATAGGGATTATTCCATCATCTGTATAGAGTAAAAAGTCAATTTCAGCATCATTATTTGAGTGCCAATAATAAAGTGGTACTTCATTAAACGCGAACTGAGTTGCGACATAGTTTTCAGTTATAATACCTTTATACATGAAATTAGTATCAAGCATTATATCATTATATCTTACCTTAAGTAGACTATTTAAAATTCCTACATCGTTCAAGTACAACTTAAATATGGTTTCATCTACAAAGGGTGACAGAGGTATTTCTATTTTTTTAACATACTTTGTTTTATATACCAATCTACTCGATGTAAGCCATTCAAGAGGAGATTCAAATTCCCTTTTACCCTTTTTTATATCTGAATTCACCTTTGAATACTGAAATTTATTACTATCATTTCCGAGTTGACTAGGTATCGATTGATAAATTTGCTCTATTTTTATGCTTTCTGCTTTATTATGGACATATTTTGACATATCTGCAATATAAGATGAAACGATATTATCGATTTCCCTACCTTTGAAATTCAAAATGTCATAGTTAGATTCTAAAAGTTCCAATATCGATTTTGGCATTCCACCTGTACATAGATAATATTTATAATATTTTAGTAGTTCATTGTGAATTGCAATCGGTTTATTCAAGGTAAAACACTTTCTTATCTCCTCAACCCAAGCATCTAAATTGTTCGCAAGCAAAAATTCTTCAAAGCTGAGTGGATACATATTTATAAGATTTACTTTACCAACTGGAAAAGATTTTGAAAATCTATTTATTTTAACACCTAATAATGACCCAGCACATATAATTTTAAATTGATAATCGCTTTCAGAATAAAATTTTAGAGAAGATATAAATTCTTCAGAAACCTGAATTTCATCAACAAAGATTATCGTATTTTCACTTTTATCTGCCATATTTAATTTTAAAATCAGTTCTTCATATT
>JAZQJK010000126.1:0-12697 GCA_045541615.1 Bacilli bacterium | reverse complement strand
TTTAAAGAAGATTTAAATGTACCCTTTAACACAAGTATAAAATTATCTGACTTAATTTTAGAATTAAACGGAAAGATAACCGATGATTTCTATATTGATACAACAAAATTAGGTAAGAAAAAAGTGAGTTTTGAATACCTAAATGAAGAAAAACTTGTTATTCCATATTCATTTTTTATTAATATAGTTGATATCACACCCCCGATTATTTGGCTAGGTAGTTCTTATACTGTGTACACTGACTTTAAAGGGGATTTAAATAAAGACATTATGTGTGCTGATGATAGTGATAATTCTCCTAACTGTATTATTGAAGGGGAATATGATACTACAAAGGCTGGTACCTACAAATTAAACTATATTGCTACTGATAAATCCGGTAATGTTAAGAACTGGCCATTTACATTGTATGTTAAAGAAAGAAAAAAAGGTTCAGGTAATAATTCAGTCAAAAACGTCAATTTTGAAGATGCAATAAAAAATTACAAAAATGAAAATACTAAACTTGGAATTGATGTGTCGTTTTGGCAGGGTGATATCGATTTTGAAAAAGTCAAAAATGCTGGAGTTGAATTTGCTATGATAAGAGTTGGCTCTAAAAAAGGAAGCGGTGGCGAATATTTTGTTGACTCAAAATTTGTCCAAAATATAACAGGCTTTAATGATGTCGACATCCCAGTTGGTGTATACTTTTATTCCTATGCTAAAAACAAAAAAGAGGCAAAAGAGGATGCTTTATGGGTTGTAGAACAAATTAAAAACTATAAAGTTGATTTACCAGTTGTTTTTGATTGGGAAGACTGGTCCAATTATAATAATTACAATCTCAGTTTATTTAATCTAACTGAAAATGCAAAAACGTTTTTAAAAACCGTTGAAAATCACGGTTATACAGCAATGCATTACAGTAGCAAGAGTTATCTCGATGGAATTTGGTATGAAACAGGATACCCAGTTTGGCTCGCACATTATACGAAAAAAACTGATTACTCAAAGGAACATATCATGTGGCAATTCAGTTGTACTGGGAAAGTGGATGGAATAGATGGTGATGTCGATTTAAATGTTATGTATACAAATGAAAGTGGTGATATAAATGATTAAAGTAGTTTTGATTACAGGAGCAGGTAGAGGTTTAGGAAAGAGTATCGCTGAAAAATTCGCAAGTGAAAAATATGATTTAATTTTAACTTATTTAAGCAGTAAAACCGAAATAGAAAATCTCAAACAAAAATTAATTGCTAAATATGAAATAAATGTAAAAATATATAAATTAGATGTCACTAAGGAAGATGACATAAAAACACTTTTTTCAAAAATTAAAAAACTGGACGTTCTTGTAAATAACGCGGCTTATAATAATGATGATTTTTGGGATAAAAAAGATGTCGAAGATTTTAGAAAAACTTTAAATGTCAACGTAGTTGGACCCTATTTGATGACTAGATATGCTTTTCCTCTATTGAAAAAATCACAAGGAACTATTGTAAATATTACATCAACTAATGGTATAGACACTATGTATAGCGAAAGTATTGATTATGATGCATCAAAGGCTGCACTTATAAATATGACTAAAAATTTAGCAAGCACACTAGCCCCCGATATTAGGGTTAATGCAATTGCACCCGGTTGGATTAATACATATAAAACTGAGGATATGAATCCCAAATTAAAAAAGGACGAAATAAAAAAAATTGCATTGAATCGTTTTGCTGATACTAACGAAGTTGCTGAAATCGTATATTTTGTCGCGAGTCCTCAAGCATCATACATAAATGGTGCAATTATCAGAGTAGATGGAGGTATGAAATATGGATTATGAAAAGTTGATTATCGAAGCTGAAGAAGTATTAAAAGATGAATTCCAAAAAATCGATGATTTGGTTTATTACAATAGTAGAAAAGTCATAGAAGCCTTTCATAAATATAATGTGAGTGAAATACATTTTAATTCCACTACTGGTTATGGTTATGGTGACATAGGAAGGGATGTAATTGAACAAGTATTCAGTGAAGTTTTAGGAGCGGATGATGCCCTTGTAAGAACACAATTCATATCGGGTTCACACGCTCTTACAGTTGCGCTTTTTGCCTTTTTAAGACCGGGTGACACTATGCTTGCAATAAGTGGTGAACCTTACGATACCTTAAAAGAAGTAATTGGAATAAAAGAAAATAAAAGTTCACTAAAGTCTTTTGGTATCAATTATAAACAAATTGAACTTCAAAATGATGATTTTGATGATGAAAAAATCATTTCTGCAATTAAAAATCAAAAAATAAAATTAATACACATTCAAAGGTCAAGGGGGTACTCGACAAGAAAAAGTCTAGATTTATATAAACTTGAACGAATCATAAAGAAAATCAAAAAAATAGATGATGAAATAATCATTATGGTTGATAATTGTTATTGTGAGTTTGTTTCAAAAAATGAACCTACTCATGTTGGAGCAGATATCATCGTAGGTTCATTAATCAAAAATTTAGGAGGCGGAATCGCTCCGAACGGTGCATATATCGCTGGTCGTAAAGATTTGGTGTCGCTTTCTGCTGAAAGACTTACAATACCTGGTGAAGGACGTGAAGTAGGTCCGAGCTTAGGTATAAATAAAGATATACTTATGGGTCTATACTTATCACCATCTGTCATTGGAAGTAGTTTAAAAACCGCAGTTTTATCTAGTTACGTACTGACCAAAATGGGATATTTGGTTTCTCCGTTATACGATGAGGAAAGAGCAGATATTGTAAACATGATAACATTTAATAATAGAGAAAAGTTGATTAAATTTGTACAGGGAATTCAAATGGGGTCAGTAATAGATTCTTTCGCGATACCAGAACCAACTGATATGCCTGGGTATGAAGATAAAATAATAATGGCCTCCGGCAGTTTTACACAAGGTTCTTCAATTGAAATAAGCTGTGATGGTCCACTTAGAGAACCTTATAATGCCTATTTGCAGGGAAGTATGACTTATGAGTATGGTAAAATCGCACTTATTAAAGCATTAGAAAATATGGAGAAATGATATGATAGTGAATGGAAAAAATTTCGATTTAAATGAACTCATGAAAACTTTTGATTCATCTTCAAATGAATTACAAAATGTCGGTAATTTTTATCTTACACAAAAAGAAATCGATATTTTAAATCGTAACTTAATCGATTATAAAAGCTGTACTTCACTAAAAGAACTCATGATGAACATTGAGTTTGCAATAGATGAGGAATTTTATGATAGAGAAGAAGTCGATGAATTAGATTACCTATTAGGAGAATTAAGTGAAAGATATTACTATGAAAGCGTTAGAAAATAAAATTATTCCCAAAAATATCAAATTTGCACATCGTGGATTATGGGATAAAGAAAACCCAGAAAATAGCATCGGTGCTTTTAAAAGAGCAAGGGACTTAAATATACCGATTGAATTAGACTTACACATATTAAAAGATAATACTATAGTTGTATTTCACGATAACAATTTAAAACGTATGACCGGTATAGATTCACAAATCAAAGATAAGAATTTTGATGAAATCAAAAATTTAAAACTCAATAATACTGAATTTAAAATCCCAAAATTTGAAGATGTATTGGCTTTTATAGATGGAAAAGTTTTACTCGATATAGAAATTAAAACCGATTATAAAAATTTTAAAATATGTAAAGAAATTTGCAAATATTTAGATAAATATAAGGGAGACTTTTTAATAAAATCTTTTAACCCGTTTTATATTGCATGGTTTAGAATTTATAGAAAGAATTATAAAAGAGGATTATTGGTATCAAAATTAACGAACCATAAAATAAATCCAATAATGAGATTTTTAATTGCTAATATGTATTTTAATTTAATTTGTAAACCCGATTTTATCAGTTTTAATGTAAATGATTTACCAAATAGTAAAATAGAAAAATTATATAGAAAAGGTATTCCAATTTATTTATGGACTATTAAAAATGATAAAGTATTATCAAATCAATATGATGGAATAATATATGAGGAATAATTTAAAATTTGTTGTCCTATAAAAAAAAATGTGTTAAAATATAGTTGTCTTTTTAAAAGGACACATTTGGCCCATTGGTGAAGCGGTCTAACACATAACCCTCTCAAGGTTACATACACGAGTTCGAACCTCGTATGGGTCACCAAATTGTCCCATAGCCAAGTGGTAAGGCATCAGACTCTGAATCTGACATTCCGCTGGTTCGAATCCAGCTGGGACAACCACTTTGCTTTAATCCCTTTATCAATTAAAGGGTTTTTATTTTAAAGGAGTTTATCATATGAAGAGATGTGAATTATTAAGTCCTGCCGGAAATATGGAAATGTTAAAAAGTGCTATCCAAAACGGTGCCGATGCCGTATATCTTGCAGGAAAATCTTTTGGAGCACGTAAATTTGCTGATAACTTTGATAATACTGCATTGAAAGATGCCTTAGATTATGCGCATTTATATGGTGTTAAAGTCTATCTAACTCTCAATACCTTGATTTTTGAAGAAGAAGTTGAGGAGTTTTTGAATTATGTAGAATTTGTACACAAAATAGGTATTGATGCGGTATTAATACAAGATTTTGGAATGTTGAGATTGATTAGAGAGACATTCCCTAATTTAGAGGTTCATGCTAGTACGCAAATGCATAATAATAGTAAAGAAATGCTCACTTTATTAGAAAAATTCGGAGTAAAAAGGGTAGTTCTTGATAGAGAGATGTCTTTAAAAGAAATTAAAAATCTGCCAAAAAGTATTGAAACAGAGGTATTTTGCCATGGTGCCTTATGTGTCTCTTACTCCGGTCAATGCTTATTTTCTAGTCTTATACTTAATAGAAGTGGCAATCGTGGTGAATGTGCTGGTATGTGTCGTTTGCCTTATAAACTAGAAATTGATGGAAAAATTTTAGATAATAAAGCACATTATTATTTGAGTTTGAAAGACCTCTGTACGATAAATCAATTGGATAAAATATTAGAAGTTGGAGTCAGTTGTATAAAAATCGAAGGTAGAATGAAAAGTGCTAATTATGTTGGTTATATTACGAGACTGTACCGAAAAATGATTGATAGTTATTATGAGGGAAACTTTAAATCAATAAGTGAACAAGAAATGAAAAATATTAAACTTTCCTTTAATAGAGAGTTAACAAAAGGTTTTATAAACGAAGAACAAAATGAACATATCATGAATATCATAAGTCCAAATCATATAGGAGTACCTCTTGGAAAGTACAAAACATATGGTAAAAAGATAGAACTCAATTTAAATGATGAACTACTACAAGGAGACACGATTAGATTTATAGAGGAAAACAAAGGAATGACAGTAAATTTTCTATATAATAAGAATGGTAAACTGGTTAATCGTGCACCAAGTCAATCAAAAGCATATGTCGACAATTTTTTGGATATAAATTCACAAGGAGAAATAAGAAAGGTTAGTAGTATCAAACTTGATGAGGAAATCAAAAGTGTTCCTGAAAGAAAAGTTAATATATTTGGAAAAATAATATTACAAAAAAGAGAAAACATAAAAATTATCTTAAGTGATTATGAAAATCGCATCGAAGTAATTGGTCCGGTTCCTGACTTAGCCAAAACTAAACCGATAAGTAAAGAGGATATAGAAAAACAGTTTAAAAAAACTAGAAATACGGTCTATCAATTTTATGATTTGGAAATAACTTTAGATGATGACATTTTTGTCCCTATAAAAACATTAAATGACCTTCGGCGCTTAGCACTTGAGGAGTTAACTAAAAAAAGACTTAGCAATAAGAAAGATTTTACAAAAAGAGAATATTGCCCTGAAAAAGTAAATTTTAAAAGAGAATTAGAACTCAATATAACGATTTCTACAATTGAACAATTTGAAGCGGTGAAAGATTATGCGACTAACATATTTTTGCAAGATGATGATTTATATGAAATTTTAAAAGGTCAAACAAATGTTTTTAAAAGATATGAAGAACAAAATTACAAATTTGAAATGCAAAAATACTTAATTGATGATTATGGTGCTTTAATGTGCAAAAAAGTTAAAGATGTAGTGCATGTCGACTACTCACTAAATGTAACGAATTCCTATACACTGTCTAGTCTTATCGAACTTGGTGCAAGAACTATATGTTTATCACCAGAGTTGAGTTTAGATAAAATTAAAAAAATACATAAAAATTATCCAAATTCTTATTCCGAAATCTTAGTTTATGGCAAAGTAAAATTAATGAAAATGAAGTACAATCCGATTAATAATAGTGAAGGATATCTCATAGATAGAAATAATAAAAAGTTTTTAGTGAAAAAAGGTGACAATATAATAAGTATCTACAATCATGAAAGCATCGACTTGATAGAAAAAATCGAGGAACTACTTAAAATTGGCATTTGTAACTTTAGAGTTGATTTATTAGAAGAAAGTTACGAGCAAAGTAAAAAAATTGTCGAAAAAATTCATAAAAAAATTTTTAAAGAATAATTTTAAATGATTTACATAATTTTTAAAGTATGGTAAAATTTATTTAGGAGACAAAGGATATTATGTCAGAAAAAAAAGATAAAATAAATATAAGAAGATATGTAAACTGGTTTTTATTCATGGTTGCTATTGTATTATTGTGTTTTATTTCAAGTAAACTATATAATACATATCAAACAAATAAATTGAGCGAAAGTGTTCTTTCACGCATTGTAGGAACAATTCAAATCGATGACATCGATAATACAAAAAAAGAACTTTCAAGCGATGATTTTATATTTATCAGTTATGTTAAATCTGTTGAAGTGAGAAAACTTGAATCTAAAATCAAAAAAACTATAGTCAATAATGAACTTCAAAATAATTTTTACTATTTAGATGCAACAGAATTAATGTTAGAAAATGATTATTTAGAAAAATTAAATAAAAAATTTGGACTATCTAATCCAAATAAAATTGAAGCACTCCCAGCACTTTTATATTTTAAAAATGGTGAATTCGTAAAAACTATTACTAGTAGTCCAAATAATATCATTTCTAACGATGATTTAATCCAATTATTAGATAGTTACGAGATTTTAGAAAATAATTGAAGGCATTGCCTTTTTTTATCTTTAAAAAATACTTAGAAAGAAGGAGTAATATGTTAAATGTAGTTTTATTTGAACCAGAAATTCCAGGTAATACTGGCAATATCATGAGAACGTGTGTTGCAACGAATACGCATTTGCATCTCATAGAACCTCTTGGTTTTAGTTTAGATGAAAAATATATAAAAAGAAGTGGTGCAAATTATATAGATAAATGCAACTGTACCGTTTACAAAAATATCGAAGAATTTTTTGATAAAAATAGTGATGGTGAATTTTACTTTTTAACGAGATATGGGCATAAACCACATACCGAATTTGAATATAGTGATACTACTAAAAAGATATATTTTGTTTTTGGAAAGGAATCAACTGGAATTCCTACACATATATTAAAACCTTATATAAATAGATGTATGAGAATGCCTATGACTGATGATGTTAGGTCATTAAACCTATCGAATACAGTTGCAATAATGGTATATGAAGCACTGAGACAACAAAACTATCCTAATCTACTTTTTGATGAACCACATAAAAGTATTAATTACATTGAAGAATCATAAAAAAAAATCCACTAAGGATTTTTTATTTGCAAGTACATTCATGGTCATGATTACATCCGCATGAACAATTTTCATCACATTGACACTCTCCATTATTGCATGAACATAGAGTCTCTAATTTAATTGCCTCAGTAGGACAACTCTCCACAGCAATGATGACATCTTTATTATCTGAAGAAACTTTATCCATTTTCACTTCTGATAAACCATCATCTCCCATTTTAAAAACTTCACCGGCGATTTGCATGCATGCACCACATCCGATACACAAACTTTTATCTACTTCAACTTTTTTCATTTTTTTCCTCCCACATAATTATATCAGTATTTTGAAAGTTTTTGCAAGTTTACTTATTTTCAGTTGTAAAGTAATTATTAGTTTTAGGAAACATTTTTGGGGGTTTACAATATTTTTCAAAAATATAAAGACATTTCAAAAGAAATTTGATACAATAATTATGGTGATAGTATGGATACTAGAATGAACAAATATCATAATGAAAACCTTAATGAGGAAAGTAGATTAAATAAAAATAGAGAACTTTATAACAATGTTAAGGAAGAAGACTTTGATAAACTGACGCTTACGAGTAATATATCTATTATTGATGCAGATACCACAAATTTAGATATAGAAAAGTTGAAATCTTTACTTGATGAAAAATATTCTAAGCCAACTAAAAATAGTAAAGCAATTGATGAAATGGAAGAAGAAATCATCTCTACAAAAGACGATATGGAAGATACAAAGGAATATGATTTAAAAAAAGTCATAGATGAAGCACATAAAAATAAAACTTCTGATTACGATAGGGAGAGATTTAAGAAACTTCGTGATACTCAATTCGATATTTTAAACAGTTTAAACTTAAGTCGTACGGATGAACCGATTATTGAAGAGTCACTAACGGTCGAAGAAGCAAACTTGATGAATTTGATAAAAACAGTAAATGAGAACTCTTTAAAAAGAGAGCAAATATCCTTAAATGAAACTGGACTTTTATCTGATTTGCAGGGTGATGATGATACGGATGCACTTGCCCCTATGAATTTTGATGATGATACTTTAACAAACGGCAAAAAACCAACACTTTTAGAAGAACTCGAAAAAACAAAACAACTCTCTAAAAAAGATATAATGGATACTTTAGAAAAAGAGGAAGAAAACACCAAAAATTCGGAGGAAAACGCAGAAATAAACTCTGAACTTCTAGAGACATCGGATTATGAAGAAAATGATGAACCAGAAGATTTCGATGCTCAAGAAAAATTTTATACTGGAAAACATCAAATTAATGAAAAAGACTTGGAGGAATTTGCTGATTTACAAAAAGAGATATCGTCTGGTGGCGCGATGATTAAAATATTAGTTGCGTTGCTGATATTAATCGTTTTAGCAGTCGGCGTATTTCTCGTTAACAAATATTTAGATTTAGGACTATTTTAATAGTCTTTTTTTCATATAATTAATTGATGAAAACACTAAAATTAAAAAAGAACAATTCAAAAAACAAATTTTTAATAACTATTATTTTAAATGTAATAATTTGTTTGTTGTTAGTTAACGTATTTAGTAATGCATTATCTAGTAAAATAATTACGATGTCAAAAAAATTGATTAAAAAAAATAATACCATGATAATAAAAGGTGCTTTCGATAATGAACATTTTGAATCATATGATACCGATAAATTGATTTTAATAATCAAAAATTCTAAAGATGAAATAGTAGAAGTCGATTTTAAAATAGATGAGTGTGAAAATCTAATGAAAAGTGTAGTTAGAAAAATACATCAGGAAATCAACGAGTACAATATTAATGGTTATGCGATGTATATACCATTAGGTTACATATCTAACAACCCATTATTAATAAATCTTGGACCCAAAATTCCCCTTAAAGTAAGTGTAACAAATATAGCTTCTGGAAATATCACAATAAAAATAAAAGAATTTGGAATAAATAATGCACTTATTGAAATGTATGTAGAAATATCGATGATTATAGACACAGTACTACCTCTTAATACTGAAGAAGTCGAGATAGTTTATGGAGAATTAGTGGCAAGTAAAATAATAACAGGAACCGTTCCAAATTTTTATAATGGTTCTTTAAATAAAAAAAGTGAAACAATAAATCTTCCTATCGAAGAAGAAGTGTGATATAATTTATGAAGATAGGAGAGTCTAAAACTATGAAAGAAAAATATTTTATAAATGAATTTGTGACACTCGGTTTGCAAAGTTTCTTTAATAATGACAGCGAGAATCCTTTTGAAAGGCATGTTATCGAATGTCTTGTAGATATCTATGGAAAAGAAAAACTAAAAAAAATATATGATGAAAAGAATGAATCTAAATTTATTGATATGATTTATTCCTATAAGGTTTCTCATAAAGTATACGACAATTTTCTAAGAGATACATTCAAATTTGAGGATTATAAACGTGAAAAAGTAATGAATAGTACTTTAAAAACTGATGTCGCTTGTTCAATAGAGTTTTCTCTTATTACGATGTTTTTGCATAAATCTATAATAATGCAACCTTCGCTTGAAGAAATTAGTCACTTTGAAAATAATCTTTTAAATGATTTTTCTATAATAAAATTTCATTTTAATAACAGTTTGAACCCTAATCATACTAGGGAAGCATGGGAAAAAAAGAAAAAAATTCTCTATACTAATGTAGAATTAGAAGAAATCAAACCTGAATTTTTAGATGAGTTTACTTATGCAAGATTTGGAATCGATATCGAAAATGTCAAAGATATGGATAATAAGATGGTTTTAGAACTAAATAAATATATAAAAAACAAACTTTTAGTAGTGGAATCTGAAACAGTTGAGAAAACTAAGCCAAAGTTAACTGCAAATACTGTGATATCGAGTGGTAATGGTTATGTAGACGCTCTTTTGATGATTGGAATAATTGCAACGGAATTTTCTATAGGTTTGATTTACTTATTTTTAAATTTATAGGGGGATATTATGATTGTTATAAACGGGAAAAAATATGAGGTAGTCGAGGAATCTAGAGGCAGTCTCGATATTGCTGTTTTAACTGAAAAACTTACTGAATATTTTGATAATTATGATTATATTGTTGGAGATTGGGCCTATGGTAAACTTAGATTAAAAGGCTTTAACGATTCGACAAATAAGAACTTTAATAAGATAAATGACTATCACAATATTAAAAAATATATTGAAGATTATTGTGCATATGGTTGTAAATATTTTATTCTGAAAAGAAATTATGTTGATTAAGATTTAATTTTATGATAATATTTATGTAGAATACGAGGGATTAATTATGAATAACAAAATAAACTTAACAAAAGCTGATGGAAATACTATTCAAGTAGATGTGATTTGTGTAATGGATAATACTGAATCTGGAAAAAGATATCTTTATTATACTCTAAATGAAATGGTAGGCGAAGGTGCAAACAGTACAGTAAAAATTTATACTAGTAAGATTAAACAGGATAATCCAAGTTTAGATGAACCAATTACTGCAATGGAATGGGAAATGTTAAAAAACAACATGGGAGATGCTTTACGAGGAAATACAAGCCCAACGGTAAAATATATACCACTTAATGAAATAAACAATCCTGCCAGTGTAAGTGAAATGGCAATTGCAATGCCTGTAAACTATGAGTATATCAGTAAACATAGAGGAATATATGCACAAGCTGTTGCTACTCTTGAACCTGTCATGGAAACTGTAGTAAATGACGTAATTCCAGAACCAATTACTGAATTAGAACAAAATGTTGCTACTGAAGAACCAGCACCAACTCCAATAATTCAGGAAGAAGTAGTTGAACAAATCACCAGTGTAGAACCGGCACCTGTTCAAGAAGAGATACAACCCGTTCAAGAGGAAGTTGTGTTAAAGTCAAATCCAATCAATATTGAAGAAATTGAATTAAAATATGAACAAATGATTGAAAGTATTAATAGACTTAAAGAACAGGAAATAGAGGCATGTAAAAGATATAATGCTACTTTAGAATTAAATTCAATGCATAATGAACAACACGCAAATTATGTCGCAACTGAGCAAGAAAAAGAAGTTGTTCCAATACAAGAGCAAAGTATACCTAAAATGGAGAATGTGGTTGAACCAGCACCTATTACACCAATCATACCTGAACCTGAAATTCAAACTGCACCAACGGATTTAGAAACAAATTGGTTTGATATGCCAGCAGCATAGACGCAAAAAGCGTCTTTTTTTTGTTTTAAATACGTAATATTAAATGTGATGAATGATGAAAAATGTATTAAAATTCAATTATGATTTAGAACCAGAAAAAATAATTAAGAAAAATGATGATTGTTACAATTTTTATGTGGATTACACTAATTACTATTTCACGGCTTTGACAAGACCAATTGAGGAATTAGAAGAAATTTATGAATTACTGTCTGATGTACCAAATAATTTTCATGCTATAATAAAAAATAAAGACCAAAAATTAGTTACGGTATTTGATAATAAGCATTTTATCCTACAAAAAATTAAAGGACCAGAAAATTACGAAATAGACCTTTTGGATATTGTATTAAATCAAAAAACTATACAAAATTTAATGCCTCAAAACCTTTTAAGGAACAATTGGAGTAAACTTTGGGCGGATAAGGTCGATTACCTAGAGTATCAAATGAGTGAATTAGGTAAAAATCACATATTAGCTATTAAAAGTTTTAGTTATTTTATCGGTTTAGCAGAAAATGCGATATCTTATTTTAATAATTTAAATATTAAATCATCAGTAATAACGCTGGCACAAAAAAGGATATCTTTCCCAAATATAAATTTAAACTATAATAATCCGCTAAATCTAATAATTGATTTTCGAGCAAGAGATTTAGCAGAATATATCAGAACAGCATTTTATGAAGGTCACAATATTATGAAGGAAATCGAATTGTTGCTAAATAAAAATATTCTGAATGAATCAGAATATGGATTGATTTATTCAAGACTTTTATTTCCGGCAAATTATTTTGATGATTTAAGTAAAGTTCTTGAA
>JAZQJK010000125.1:0-2859 GCA_045541615.1 Bacilli bacterium | reverse complement strand
AAATCTCTTTATAAAAGTAGATTTACCAGTTCTCACCGCACCGACAACTCCGAGATATATCTCCCCATTACCACGTTTTGCAATAGATTCTAATATATTGTTTTTATCCATACATATTTAATCCTTTCATTTAAGTCTATTAAAGTATGGATATTTTATTACAAAAAAAGTTAGAATGAACTAACTTTCTCCAATGCAAAATACTGCATAAAGAGGGACTGACTTAATATTGTTTTCAAATCCGAAATTTTTGGAAGATATTCTAATACTATAATCTGGGTTATATTTTGAGATATATTCATTTAAACTTGTACTTTTATTTCTATGAGATGATTTAACTTCTACGGGTATAATTTTTCCATCTATTTTTATCAAAAAGTCTATTTCATATTTATTAAAAGTAAAATAGTATATTTCCTTAAATTTATTGTAAAATTCACACGCGATATAATTCTCTGTGAGAACTCCTTTATACATTTGATTTTGGTCATACAAAATTTCTCTAAAATCGATATTTGATAAAGCCCTCAAAAGTCCAGGGTCACTCAAATACAATTTAAACTTTTCATCATCCGTAAATACTTTTAAAGGTGATTCATTTTTTTGTGTCAAGGGACATTTGATGACCATGTTACTTGCAATTAACCAGTCAAGGCTGCTTTCATATCTAATTTTTCTAGCATCTTTTTCTATTAGACTAAATTTAAAAGTATTGTTTTCTCTTGCTAACTCACGTGGAATAGCAGTATAAATTTTGTTGTTTTTAATACTTTCTGAATTTTCAGTGTATTTATTCATGTCTGCTAGATATGATGTTATGATTTGCTCGTGTAAATCAAAGTTCATCTCGGATAATTGTAAATTTTTGTTTTTAAATTCATTTATAACCGCGGGCATTCCACCTAAAATTAGATATTTTCTATATAGTTCGATTCCCTTTTCATGAACTGGATTAATCACTGGTTCGTTACTCAAATAATGCTTTTTAATCTCAAAGACAAGGTTTTCTTCGCCGATGGCAAGCAAAAACTCTTCAAAATCCATCGGAAATAAGTATTTTATATTTACTTTACCAACTGGGAAAGATGATTTAAATCTATTTATTTTTACACCCAAAAGTGAACCTGCAGTTACGATTTTATATGGCTTTAAACTCTCTGCGAAGTATTTTAATGAAGTAATTGCCCTTTCACTAACCTGTATTTCATCTAAGAAAATTATGGTATCCTCTGGATTAAAAGACACATTTTTAATGATTTTTATATTTTCGATGATTTCATCTGGGTCTATCGTATCATCAAAAATCGATTTTATATTATCTTCTTTTTCTAAATTTATATAAATATAATTTTCAAAATTTTCTTTACAAAAGTTTTCCAGTATATAGGTTTTACCGGTTTGCCTTGCACCGACCAACATAAGAGGTAATTTAAAATTTTCTTTCCATGAAAGTAATTCTTTTTCAATTTTTCTATACATAATTATCTCACCGATGCAATAATAACATATTTTTGTACAAAATGCACGAAAAATATGCGAAAAAACGTACAAATTGTACGTTTTAGTTAGTTGCTTCATCTATTTTAGCCTTGATTTCTTTTATTGATTCATCTTTTGGAACCATGACATATAGTTTAGTTGAACCCATCGAATAAGTAGGCTTCATAGAACCGGTACCATTTGCAGTCACTGAATTAATACTCCAAGATGGATTATTAGAGAGTTGATATTTTCCTAGTTTAAATATATCTTCCTCAGTCATATTAGTGACAAAAGATTTACTTAGTGTAGAAAGAATAGATGTATACTTGCTAATTATAGAAGGACTTGCGATTTTCTCTATTATTGCAGAAATCACTGCTTGTTGGTTTTCTCCTCTTGATATATCTCCATTAGGTAGTTCTTTTCTACATCTCGAAAAAGCAAGAGCAGCTTTACCATTTAACTTGTTCATACCCTTTTTAAAAGTATATCCATCATAACTAAATGAGTACTTAGAGTTAACATCTATACCACCGAGAGAATCAACTATTTTTATAAGGGAAGAAAAATTTACCTTTATATAAAAGTCGATATCTACTGAATATAAGTCTTCGAGAGTCTTAAGGGATTCTTCTATACCATAAATACCTGCATGTGTCAGTTTATCCATCGCTTTCTTAGAATGAAGCATTACATAATAATCTCGAGGCGTGTTTATTAGCAATATTTCACTACTTATTGGGTTTACAACAGCGAGCATATTTACATCACTTCTGCTGACAGTGCCGATTGTACCATAAGTATCAATTCCACTTAGATATACGATAAATGGTTCCTTTGTGACATCGACATCACCTTTTGAAACACTTTCCTCATAAGAAATAGTTATCGTACTATACAGTTTAAACTCTTCACTGAGTTCAGGGTACTCTTCAGTTAAAATACCCATCATAGAAGAAGTTAAAAACATGACTTCAATATTACCTTTCCTTATAGCACTTATGAATTCTTCTATATTTTCAAATTCTCTCACACTCTTGAAAGTTTTTTCTTTCTTTAACTCTTTAAGAGCCTCAGTCATGTTTTCTGAGCCCATACTCAACACACCGAGATTAAGATTTTTAAAAGCATCCTTCTTTTCATCAAAATCACTTTTTACATATATATTAAAATTTTCTTCATTTACGGCAGTACTTACCACTTTATCAATAAAAGTGCTGGTATTAACGATATTATAGGATGCAAATGTCTCAAGCGAAATCAAGAGTACTCCAAATACTATAAAAGGTATTTTAAATGCAAAACTTCTTCCTTTCATATAGATTAATACTAAAATAGCAGATATTAATAACAAGATAAGACCTATAATAACTATAT
>JAZQJK010000124.1:0-19014 GCA_045541615.1 Bacilli bacterium | reverse complement strand
GCAACACAAAACATAAAACAAAGTTAATTAAGTTTGATATGTTCTACTCTTCCAATATAAATTATATATATACAGTACTAAAAAATAGAAATTATAAACATGGTAATTATAATATTTTTTTGATTAAGGACCCCAAATATAGGATAGTTATGAGTGAAAATATAATCGATAAAACGATTAATCATATAGTGAGTAACGCTTTTTTAAAGGATGTGATTTATCCAAAACTCATAGATGAAAATGTTGCAACTAGAATGGGAAAAGGTACTGATGAAGCGATAAAGTTATGTAAAAAGTTTTTTATAAGGATGAATAATAAGTATAAGGATTTTTATATTTTAAAATTTGATATAAGTAAGTATTTTTATAATATCGACCATGATATTTTGAAAGGTTACCTCTCTAATATATATAAGGATGAGGAAGTATTAAAGATTTTATATGAAACTATTGATGCGACCGATTTTGATTATATTAATGAAAAGATAGAAAAACTTGTTTCTAGAGAGATTG
This sequence comes from Bacilli bacterium, assembly GCA_045541615.1. Taxonomy (GTDB): domain Bacteria; phylum Bacillota_I; class Bacilli_A; order RF39; family UBA660; genus RUG11867. The sequence continues at coordinate 18,501 of JAZQJK010000124.1, read as the reverse complement.
AGCATATAAAAACGTTGAATGCACCTAATGCTGAAGAGAAAATCGCAGAACTCAAAAGAATACCTCGTTATCAAAAGGGACGCGGACTTGGAATTGGTTCTCTTTCTAATCAAATTTATGCTGTTTTTTATTTAAATAGTGTTGACCATTTTATTAAGGAAATATTGAATATTAGGGAATACGTTAGATTTATGGATGATGGTATAATTTTTTGTGAAAGTAAAGAAAAGTTGGTTGAGATATGGAAAATGGTTGAAGAAAAAATAAACGGGTTAAATTTGAAATTAAATGATAAAACTCGAATATATAGTTCACGTGAAGGATTCGATTTTGTCGGTTATAGATTTTTTTCTAAAAATGGCAAGATGATTGTAAGAGTTAAAAATAATACTAAAAATAAGATGAAGAAAAAGTTCAAAAATCTCTCTAAGCACGATTTTGAAAAGTATTTAAGAGTGAAAGCGAGTTATAAAGGAGTATTTTTATATAGTAACTGTAAGAGTATCTATAATAAGTATTTTGAAAATTAAAAGAAGCAAGATAATCAACATGCTTCTTTTTCTAGGTTTTCATCTGTTATACAAAAAACTGCATAAAGTGGAACCGATTTTATGTTATTTACAAATCCAAAGTTTTTGATTGAAATTCTGATGCTAAATCTTGGGTTGAATTCATTTATATAATTAGTTAAACTTCTCGACTTTACATTATTTCCGCTTTTAACTTCAAGTGGTATGATATCGCCTCTTTTTGTTTGAATTATAAAATCTACTTCACTTTCATAATCGTTTTTCCAATAGTGTAGATTTAATCCATTATATTTTAAGCATGATGCGACATAGTTTTCAGTCAACATCCCTAACATTGATTCGTTTATTACATTAGAATTTTTGATAAAATATAATGGAAGTTCACTTAGGTTGGTCAATATACCAACATCATTTGTATAAAGTTTAAAGTTTTCAAGTTCTTCGTACATTTTTAATGGTATACCTATTTTAGTTTTAACACATTTATGAACTATACCCGCATTTACTAGCCACTCTATTGATTCTCCAAAAATGGCACTTGTTCCACCCTTTTGAATGAATTTATATTGAAATTTTTTATTTTCTTTTGCAAGTTGCACAGGAATTGAAGAAAACGCTGCTAGAATTTTATTTGCATCACTCGGTTTTTCACAATACTTTGTTATGTCATTTTTATATGATTCGATGATGTCGTTTTGGTACTCAATGGCACTAATAACTGAAGAAGAAGTTATATATTCTCGAACAACTTCTGGCATACCACCTATCGTTAAATATTCATAGTACATATTTAATGCCTTTTCATGCAGAGTTTCATCCATCTTGTTATTTAGTTTATAACAACTTTTAATTTGTTCGCATAACATAGAATTCCCAGTATTGTTTAAAAATTCTTCAAATGACAAGGGATATATCGTTAAAAATTCAACTTTACCAACAGGAAACGAAAAATTTTTTTCTTTTACTTTAACACCTAGTAAACTACCTGCTCCAATTATATGATACTCAGGAGTTTCTTCACAAAAATACTTTAAAGAAGTCAACGCTCTAGGATTGCTTTGGATTTCATCAAAGAATATCAAAGTGTTCTCTTTATCTATTTTTTGATTAAAAATAATCTCTAAATTTTTTATGATATAGTCTGGCGATATGTTTTCATCAATTAATCTATTAACTATGTTATTTTTTTCAAAGTTGACATATATCATATTATCGAAATATGTTTTACCGAATTCTTGCACTAAATATGTTTTTCCTACTTGCCTCGCACCAAAGAGTAGAAGAGGTTTTCTTATTTTTTTATTTTTCCAATTTATTAAATCTTGCATTGCTTTTCTTTCCATAAATGTTCACCTGCATTTTAAATATAACAAATAACTCCAAAAAAATCAATATTTTTTTGACTTTTTTGGAGTTAACGATAAAAATTAGACTTTTGTTATTCACTTGCTACGGTGAGTTTTATTTTTGCTGTTTTCATTTTTCCTTCTCGTTCAAATTTGACTTCGACTGTATCACCGACATTTTGTTTGTATAATACATATCTTAGTTGAGCAACGTTTTTAACTTCTTCTCCAGCGAGACTTGTGATGATATCACCTCTTTTTATTCCAGCTTTGTCTGCAGGACTATCCTCTTGAATTTTGACTGCAACAACCCCAGATGTGAGTGTAGTATTTAAAGTTATACCCTCTTGATATAAGTAATATCTATCTGATAGATTCAACATCGATACTCCAAGAAGTGGTTTTTTGATTTCTTCTCCTTTTATGATAGCATCAGCGAATTTTATCGCATCTTCTATTGGTATTGCAAACCCTATTCCTTCAACACCCTCTGAAACGAGTTTCATATTTGTTATACCGATTACTTCCCCATTTGAGTTTGCAAGCGGCCCACCACTGTTACCAGAGTTTATTGAAGCATCAGTTTGTAAAACGCGCATTACGTAGTCACTTCCAGAAGAATTTTCAGTAAGACTTACTTCTACCATTCTATCTTTACCGCTTAATACACCTCTTGTAACTGTCCAATAGTACTCTGTATCAAGTGGAGCACCTATAGTAAACACCGTATCGCCTAATCGAGAGACATCGGTTTTGCCGACCTCAGCAACTGATACGATTTTGTCGGCATCTAAACTTAGTACTGCTAAATCTGAGTATTCATCGGTACCTTCGATTTTAACATCTTCTTCTCGGCCATCAGTGAACTGTACTCTAACGCTCGCTTTTCCTGCAGCACTTACGACGTGGTTATTTGTCAAAATATATGCTTTATCTTTTTCTGTCGCGTACACAAATCCTGTGCCACTAGCGATTATATTTCCATTTTGATGTAACTCTACCACGACTACGGCATCATATAGTTTATCAACAGCATCCGCAATTCCCGTTTCAGTAATAGTAACTTCTTTTTCACTCTTATTAATAATTGTACTTGAATTATCTATTGGCACCACATAATATACAAAAAGATACATGCATACTGCACCTATAAAAAAGGTTATTATAGATGCGATTAAACTATTTCCCCTTTTTCTTTCTTTTATTTTTTTAGGTTTTTCAACTTTTATTTTTACATTATCATTTCTTAATTCATTTTCTTCCATTTTTTCTCTATCCTTTCCTATAAATCTATTAATTCCGTATAATTTTCTGGGAAGCCCATTTTAGTCATGATATCTTCTACCTCAATAGTTTCTAACATACCATCTAAAATACACAGTTCATAGTCTATTTCTTTTATCATAAGTCTGAACTCTTCTTCTCTTAACAAAAACTTCAATATCAAGACAAGTGCGAAGAGGTCATTCTTACCATAGATGTATTCTTCCTCACGTGTAGGTACTTCTAAACTAGCATGATACTTATTATTTTCAATCATGGATGCTGTCCTATGGTCATATAGTATATCTTCGTGTGCGCATAGGTTCCTATAATTTGCAAGTATCGGTAAAAAACTCAGTAAATCAGAAACTTTTAATCCAAAAATATCTGCAATATTTTCCTGGTCAGCCGGTTTCATTATAGCATATAATTCACATACTATTCCAAAAGATAGTACTTTTACTACGACCCATAGTGGTACATATCCATAGTTATAGATGTAATGTGTAGTTGCAGAATGTTGACCACCATTTATTCTTATTTGTCTTTTGATTTTTCTAAGTAAATCGTTTACTTGTCTAGTTTTCTCACTTGAAGTATTAAAATTCGACGGTTTAAGATATTCCTTTTCTTTAAAACCGTAATTTTTAGATAGTTCATACGAAAAAATACTCTTCATGTTATTTTCTATTATTAAAAGATTTTTAAATATTATATTCCTTAGTTGTCTATCAAAATTAAAAAGGGCATAAAGTTCTCTAAAGTTAGTGCCGGATTTAAATTGTTTTGATTTATTTGACACTAAAAAGGGATGTCTATATCCACTTATAAAGAAATAGTTTTCCCTTAATAAAGTGTCTTTTGTTTCAAATTCGTCCTCTATTATTAAACCTTTACTCTTTAGTATTTCTATTTGTTCATCAATAGTTTTGAATATCTTCTGCACAACTATCACCTATTTTAAAATTATACTACAAGTTGCACTAAAATGATAGGTTTTTTATAAATAATCTATGTTAAAATTTAATGAAATTTAGGTGAAATATGCGATTATACAGTTAGAAATCACATTTGCGAGTTCATATCTATAACTTTCTTTTCTTAGTTTTATTCTATCACTCGAGTTAGACATAAAACCGTATTCTATGAGCACACCCGGCACTCTTAATTCTTTATACATATATTTATCATTGCTTATGCTTTTAGTGGGTTTGTCATAATCAAAAAAATAATTAAATGCATCCTGACACGTTTGGGCGATTTTTGGGTTTTGTTTTACTTTATTTGTGTAAAAACTTTGTGCACCAAAATATTTATTGTCTTCTAAGTAATTCATATGTAATGAAATATATACATCAGCCTTAGAATTGTTTATCAGTTTTATTCTATTGTCAAAGTCGCTTTTTTTTCGATGTGAAGTATTGGGTGCACTTAAATCATAATCGCCATCTCTAGTCATAAGAACTGTAGCGCCTTTGTTTTCAAGCACCTCTTTTAGATTTCTTGCCATGAGAAGATTATAATCTTTTTCATATAAGTTTCCGTATATAGAACCGGGGTCCGCACCACCGTGTCCAGCATCTACTACTATGAGTCTACCAAATAGTGGGAAGTTGTTGTTCATCGCGCTTTTAAAGGCTAGACTAAAAAAAAGAATTGAGGTTATTATAAATAAAAAAACATATCTTTTCATATTTAATTATATGATTGATATGCTCACTAATTATTTCTTTTTTGGTTCAAATTTTAATATCTTACATTTTTCTGTTGTTTGAGGTTTACTCTCCAATTGGTGATTGTCTTTTAATATTCTACGTATATCGTCTTTTAAAATTTTAAGTTTGATTAAGTCGTTAAAATTCATAATTAAGTTGAATTCTCCAATATCCTCATATAATCTATCATATATCGGATCATATTTTCTAAATAGTTCATCCAAATTAAACTCAGTTGCTATATATTTTATTATTTCAAATTCAAAAATATCTATTTCATATTCTAAATTTTGGCAAAACTCTGATATACAACTAAAAATCATGTTTATGGTATCTTCTTCATTTTTATTGACATATGAATCCCATCTCGTTAGATAATAGTCCACCCTTTTTAACCAATAATCGATTATATCTATGTGAGCTTCTACGTATCCGGATAGCATTTCATCATAACTTGCAATGAGACTCACTAAAAATTGTTTATTTCCAACTTTATTAAAATCTTGAACTGAATTAAAAGTATTGTGAAGCACTTTTTCTAGTGAGATGACATCATTAAAAAAGTCTAAAATCATGGTTTCAGCAAAAAAACGTCTAATTATATCACTTTCTATAAAGTAATACTGAACTAGCCAAAATCCCTTTCCCATTCTTTGGGCAATCTCTTCATCACTTTCATTAAAGATTTCAAGTTGAAAGCTTTCCATGTGTAATTCATAAAATGAGCGAAGAAAAAATTTGAAGCGAAAGTTCTTCTCACCATGTAAATATCTAGAAAATAGCACATATATTTCCACGAAGGCTATATCATCAGCATTTTCCGAATTTTTTAAAAATTTTTCACTCAATTGTAATATAAAATCTTCATCATCTTTAAATTTCTCGATAAGAAATTTTATAAAGTTTGGGTCATTTTTAAGTCTTTTTGAACATAAATAATAGAAATTTTTATCTTTTGAATAAGTAATAACTTCCATCATAAACTCGATGTCATCTTCTAAAATGTCGATGTTCGCATTAATATCTAAACCACGGATGTAACTAAATATCATTTCTTTTGTATATCTTTTCATAGTATCCCTCATATGGTTTTTTATTTTAACATGTGAATAATAAAAGTCAATAAAAAAAAGATAAAACTCTTAAAAGTAAAGAGTCATTTGGTTTGTATTTCTACATTTTCATTAATCAACTCATAAGAATCCGTGATCGAGATAAATGCATGTGGGTCTATTTCTCTTATTCCTTCACGAAGTTTGTAGTAATCTTTTGTAGGAATGGCACTCATGAGAACTCTATTTTTGTTCTTAGAAAAGCCTCCTTTTACATCGAATATTGTCAAATCATACTTGAGGTCTTCCATTATAAATTTTTTAACAGCATGTTCTTCTTTTGTGATTATGTAAAATACTTTTGATGTGCTAACTCCTATGCTAGTTCTATATGACATCATTTCTATTATGATTATGGAAATTACTGTATATAGTGCTTGTTCAAATCCAGACATCGAGTATATTCCAAATACAAGTAATATATCAATGATGTAGTTTACTATTATTCCCTTAGAACCCATGATAGCACTACTTATCTCACTGATGATGTCAGATGCACTTGCCATATAATTTTCCTTGTATATGTACCTGCTTCCAATAGCAATTAATGCTGCTCCAAAAACTGTAATAAGTATAAAATCGGCATCACTTATATCTATAAATTTTGTTATGTCCTTAGTTAAAAAAGTAAATATTGGGACTAAGATTATGGGCACTATAGAATTTATGATTTTTTGTTTAGATACCGTTATATAACCGAGTGTGATTATAAAAATGCTCACTAGCATGAGTGATAAGTGTAGGTTCATGCCAAAATTTTCTGAGTAAAATGTTGCAAACCCGAGCATCCCGGCTGGAAGTATTTCCCTATTTACAAAAAATACATTAAGCGCTAGTGCTATAATTAATGCGCCAAATAAAACATTTAAATAACTTTTTATTCTTTTCATTTAACCACCTATTTGTTTTTTAAAAATTCATCCATAAAGGCTTGTATATCACCATCGAGTACCTTGTTTACATTACTTGTTTCATATCCTGTTCTTAAATCTTTAATTAATTTATAAGGTTCGAGGACATAATTCCTTATTTGAGAACCAAAATTTATGTCTATTATTTCACCCTTTAAATCGTTTAATTCTTTATCCTTTTTGGCTTTTTCCATCGCATATAATTTACTTTTAAGCATTTGAAGGGCTATTTCTTTATTGCGTTGTTGACTTCTCTCGATTTGGCATGTAACTACTGTTTTTGTCGGCAAATGAGTAATTCTTACCGCAGAATTACTCGTGTTTACTGACTGGCCCCCAGCACCGCTTGAATGATACACATCTATTTTAAGGTCATTTTCTTTGATGTCAATATTTATATCTTTCGATACCTCTGGAACGATTGAAACACTCGCAAATGATGTATGTCTTTTACCGTTAGAATCAAAAGGACTGATTCTAACTAATCTATGTACTCCTATTTCGCTTTTGAAATACCCATATGGATAGTATCCACTTATGAGCATAGTAACACTTTTTATACCTGCTTCTTCGCCCTTTTGTTCTTCAATAATTTTATAGGTATATCCATTTTTATCACAGTACATCGCATACATCCTAAAGAGCATATTCGCCCAGTCGCACGCTTCTGTACCACCTGCACCGGGATGTATTTCTAAATAGCAATTTGAAGCATCGTATTCACCATCTAATAATGATGATAGCATCAACTTTTCGAAGTCTTTTTCTATTTCACTTAAATTTTTACTTACCTCTTCTAATATCTCCCTTTCATCGAATAATTCAATTATATCGAGATTATCAGAAACCTTTTGTTCCAGTTCATTATACTCTTTTAGAGATTTTTGTAAGCATGCGAGTTCTCTATTTAATTCGTTAGCCAAAGATACATCATTCCATATTTTCTCATCTGAAAGTCTATCTTTTAAACTTTGAATTTTTTCATTCTTACTATCTATTTCAAAGAGACCTCCCGAGTTTAATTAACTCTTCTTTAATAAAATTTAATCTTTCTTTTATTAGTGTTATATCCATGGTATTCATCACCCTTAATAAAATTATAAAATATTTAAAAAAAACTTGCAATATAAGTAAGGCAAGTTTTTACATTTTTTCAGGAACATCTATTCCGAGTATATTTAATATAAAATAGTTAGTTTTTAAGACTATGTCACTTAATACTAGCCATGATGACTGCACTTTCGTATCTTTTTCTGTTATTATATAATTGTCACTATAGAAAGAGTTATAAAGGTTTGTCAATTTGAAAATATATTCACAAATCTCATTTAATATTTTGCCATCGATTGCTCTTTTAAGTACATCGAATAGTTCTATTAGGTGAAGTATTATTTCTCTTTCAATTTTATTTGAAATCTTATAATATTTTTCATATTTTATATCTTGTTCACGTACTTTAGTAAATATCGATTTTATCCTCACAGTGTTATAAAGAAGGTATGGTCCTGTTTTGCCAGTTGTATCACTAAATTTTATTGGGTCAAAGATGTAATCTGATGTTCTATTTGGTAGTAGGTCTGCATATTTTATCGCCGCAACTGCAACGGTTTTAGCAAGTTCGACTTTATCTTTTTCTTCTACGTTTGCACCTATTTTCTTTAAACATTCATCAAAGCATAATTGATATAAACTTTTAAGACTCATTACACCACCATCGCGAGTTTTAAATGGTGTCCCATCAGGTCCATTCATCGTACCAACTGGAAGATGCTCCAAATTTATTTCTTTAGGTATTATGTTAGTTTTATAGGCAGCACGAAATGTTTGAAGGAAATGTAATGATTGTCTATTATCGGTTAAATACCATATCTCATCAAATTTAAATCTTTTCATACGCGAATAAAGTGTAGCGAGTTCAGTGGTTGCGTAAAGTATTCCACCATTTGATTTTCTTATCATAAAAGGTGGAACCTCTTTTTTATCAGTCTCTTCTGAAACCGTTATTACTTCAGCACCTTCACTAATCTCTATGTAGTTGTTCTTGTTTAAATATTCTATCATTTCAGGTACACATTTATCGGCATCACTTTCACCTTCCCAAAGGTCGAAAGATGTATTAAATAAGTCGTACACTTCTTTTATGTCCTCGCAAGAAGTTTTTACTATGTGTTTCCAAAGTGCAGTATAGCCTGGATGTCCATTTTGTAATTTTAATGTGATTTCACGTGCTTCGTTTAAATATTCTTCATCTTCTTTGGATTTCGTTGACGCGATTGGATATATTTTGGCTAATTCACTGGCTTTTACCGGGCTACAAGTTGGATATTCACCGTGATAGTTTTCATCAAAATAAGGTAAGTCCGGCATCATTTTTTTAATTTCAAGCATCACAAGTCCCATAGGTCTACCCCAGTCTCCTAAGTGAACATCACTTATAGTTTTGTATCCACATGCCAAAAGCAGTCTCTTTAAAGCCTCACCGATGTTCGCCGTTCTCAAGTGACCTACATGTAATTCCTTTGCGATATTTGCTCCACCGTAATCGAGAAATACAGTTTTATTATCGACTTTGTATATGTTACTCTCAAAATTTTGATAAATATTGTTCATGTATTCAACTAGTATATCATCAGAAAATGAAACATTTATAAAACCAGGACCTGCAATATTTACATTGATATATGCATCCTTTTTAGAAAGTTCAGAAGCTATATTTGATGCGAGTTCCCTAGGATTTAGTTTGTATTTTCCAGCAATTGACATACAACCATTATACTGGTAATCCCCTAGTTCTGGTCTATTCGATTTAGAAATAACTACCTCTTCTTCGTAGCCTAAACTGCTTAAAATTGATTTAATATCGTTTTTCAAGTTTTCAATTATATACATAATATCACTCCCTTTTATAATATATATTATTTTAAAAGATTTAACAAGAAAAAAGTGATAGATTTACTCTATCGAATTTTAACGATTTCCTCTTTAGCGTACTCACTACCCTCGTTAAGAAGCATCTTGAGATATATTTTTTGGATATCAAAATAACGTTTCAATGGAAAAATATTGTTAGTGAATATTATTTTGTTGTACTTTTCGAATTCCTCACTCTTACTAATTGGCACCTCAACTATTTCAAAACTTTCCAAATCCATATAAAATTTTTTGAGGTTCGGATTAAATTTGAATTTTTCTTCCAACTCTTTATCATGTATAACATTTAAATCTTCTCTGGAAATTCTCGTTCCTAAATAAACATAGATATCACTTGTTTCAATTATTTTATTCATGACTTTGGGATATATTATATCTATTATTTCATCATCAGTTAACTTTAAAATAGCAATTAAATCTTTACTAGCAAGCGTATCTCTTAAACAGCAATATTCTTTCACTTCATCACTATCTTCAAATTCTTTAACTAGATGGATGTATTTTTCATGCTTATCTTGTTCCATCAAATCAAGAATCTCAAAATATTCTTTTATTTTAGGATGACTTTCTAACGTTTTAAAACGTCTAATGTTATTTTGGATTGTTTCCTTTTGCATTTTTATGTTTTCGTATTGAGTTTTCAACTCTAGTAAAATTTCTTCTCTCATAACTTCACCTCATTGTCAAGATATATATCATCTTTGTTGATTACCATATCAGCAGTTGCTTCCATTAGGGTTTCTTCAAATTTTCTATATATTTTTATCATTTCTTCAAATTCTCTAATGATTTTGGTTCTTTTTTCTAAACAGTCTTCATCATCTGAGGGTATTAAATAATATAAATCCCCTTCAAGTATATAATTTTTTATTTGAGCATCTTTTATTGCACTTATGTAATCATCATAAACTTCTGTTACGATTTCTGAATTCGTACATTTATCGGATTTATCAAATTTAGGTATATTTCTACCGTTTCTTATATCTAAATAAGTTCTATATGGATAAACTACTTCGTAAAGTGAATCTTTTAGTCCATTTTCGTAGTAACGAGTCTTTTCACTTAAAAGATAAACTTTGGATACGATATAGGCACATGCTCCATATTCCTCAGCATCCTTCTTTTGCATTATTGGCATAACAGCGTATTTTACTGGATAATTGATAAATTTATACATCATAATCACCTTATATGGACAAAAGAGAAAAACTATAATTGTTTCCCTCTTTTTATTCTTTGTCCCTCTCTATGCGACATATTCTATCATAAAGAAGTTATAAATTCAAATTATTCTCCAAAGGTAAATTTTTTTTCTGAAGTGCAACACTTCATAATTGAAAAAGACACGTGAATAATTTATATTTCCAACTCTTAATATTCCAACCTTATTTTTTTTTAACTATTAAGTAATTATTCCCCCTGTTCTAATTGATTTTAAAAGGTGTCAACAAATTATTTTCTGTTCACACCTTTATTTTTCTGCATAATTTTAATATTTTGTGGACTCGAACCAATGAATTTTTTTATAAATTCTCTTTTTCCCTTATTTTATGCTATTTACCACAGCATTGCTTATATTTTTTTCCCGAACCACATGTGCAAGGTTCATTTCTACCTATTTTGCTAGATTTTTTGGGTCCTTTTGATACTTTTTCTTTTTCATCATTTGTACCAACTCTTTGAATAGGTTTAGATTCAACTGTATTCTGTTTTATTTCTGCTTTAAGTAAGAAATTCGAAATATTTTGGTCGATATTCTCTAAAAGATTTTGGAATAAGTTGTATCCTTCTAAAGCGTATGCTTGAAGTGGATTAGTTTGTGCATAACCTCTTAATGAAATACCTTCTTTTAAGTGTTCCATCGTTGTAATATGCTCAATCCATGCTGCATCTATAACTCTGAGAGAAATCATTCTTTCGAATTGGTCGATTACTTCTCTTGGGAATTCACCAGTTTTTGCCTCATATTCACCTGCAACTACTGTGTAAATCACATCCTCAACATCTTCAACTTTTTTACCTTGAATATCTTCTATAGACATAGTTGTCTTTCTTAAAAGGTTATTATTTACAAAATCGATAATACTTTCATTATCTTCTTTAGTGAGTTTTCCTTCTGGTGCAATGTGCTTTTCAACTAAATCACAAATATGGTTTCTGAATGTATCTAAAATTATATCTCTCTCTGTTTCAGCATCTAGTATTTCATTACGTTTTCTATAAATTATGATTCTTTGTTCACTGATGACATTATCATAATCTAGTAAGTGTTTACGCATATCATAATTATTACCTTCGACTTTTTTCTGAGCAGTCTCTATTGATTTAGAAAGCATTTTATTTTGAATAGCTTGTTCCTCTGGCATTCCTAGACTTTGAACCATGCTTTTTACTTTATCAGTACCAAATCTTTTCATCAAATCATCTTCGAATGATACAAAGAATTGACTGCATCCTGGGTCACCTTGACGTCCAGCACGGCCACGAAGCTGATTATCGATACGGCGAGATTCATGTCTTTCAGTACCGATTACATAAAGTCCACCAAGCTCCTTAACGCCTTCACCTAGTTTGATATCGGTACCACGACCTGCCATATTTGTAGCAATCGTTACTGCACCTTTTTCACCGGCTTTGGCGATGATTTCAGATTCTCTTAAATGGTTCTTAGCATTCAACACTTCGTGTTTGATATTTTCGCGAGCGAGCATTTTGCTTAGACGTTCATTATTTTCAACTGAAATCGTACCCACAAGTATAGGTTGTCCTGTCGCATGAATTTTCTTGATTTCCTCGACTATTGCCTTGTATTTACCTGCTTCAGAAGCATAGATTAAATCAGTAAAATCCTTTCTTGCGATAGGTCTATTAGTTGGTATTCTAATTACGTACATGTTATAAATGTCTCTAAATTCTTCTTCTTCTGTCTTGGCAGTACCAGTCATACCAGCAAGTTTTTTATACATTCTAAATAAATTTTGGAATGTGATAGTAGCCATTGTTTTAGTTTCTTCGTTGATTTTTACGCCTTCTTTTGCTTCAATTGCTTGGTGCAATCCTTCGCTGAATTGACGACCTGGCATAAGTCTTCCAGTGAATTGGTCTACTATGACTATATCCCCATTTTCACCAACGACATAATCGACATCTTTTTTCATACCAAAGTTAGCCTTAAGTGCTTGAATTACATGGTGTACTAAAGCCGTATTCTGAGCATCGTATAGATTTTTGATGCCAAAAGATGCTTGGACTTTTTCGCTTCCTTCGATTGTTAGAGATACACTTTTAGTTTTAGCATCTATCGTATAGTCTACTTCTTCTTTTAACTTCTTAACTGCGATATCGGCATCCATATAAAGATTTGCAGAATTCATCCTTCCGCCTGAAATTATGAGTGGAGTTCTCGCTTCATCGATTAAAACCGAGTCGACTTCATCTATGATGACAAAATTCAACGGTCTTTGAACTCTATCTTCTTTTCTTGCAACCATGTTATCTCTTAAATAGTCAAATCCTATTTCATTATTAGTTGAATAAAGGATATCACAGTTATACATTTCTCGTTTTTCTTGAGGATTTAATTCTCTCAAATTTAGTCCAACTGTTAGACCTAAAAATTTAAAAATTTGTCCCATCCACTCAGAGTCACGTTTAGCTAAGAATTCATTTACAGTGATTATATGCACACCTTCTCCAGTAAGTGCATTTAAGTAAGATGGTAAAATCTCAGTCAAAGTTTTACCTTCACCTGTTTTCATTTCAGCAATGTTACCAAAGTGAATAGCAAGACCACCGAGTAATTGGACATAATAAGGTTTTTCTCCAATTACCCTATATGCAGCTTCTCTTGCCACCGCGAATGCAGGTACTATTAAATTATCTAAAGTTGTACCGCTTGCTATTTGTTCTTTAAATTCTATTGTTTTTGAAGCTAGTTCTTCATCAGAAAGTTTTTGTATTTCTGGTTCCATCGCTTCTATTGCATCTGCAATTTTTTTAAATTTTTGTAATTCTTTATATTCAGAATCAACAATACTTTTTAATATATTCATATATTATACCCTCCATAGACAGTATTTTAGCAAAAACACAAAAAAAAGTAAACTTTTCTCAAAGGCTTATTGAGTAAATTTACTTATTTATTTTTAAAAATCATAAAATAGAACGATTTGTTATATCTTATTATCTCGCATTTATGATACCAAAAGTACCATCTTTTCTTTTATATACAACACTCGTACATTTTTCTTTAGCATTTTTAAATACGTAGAAATCGTGATTGCTAAGTTCCATCTGTAAAACTGCTTCTTCTTCATCCATAGGTTTAAATTCGACCTCTTTACGTCTTACGATTAAACTCTCTTCTTCCTCTTCTTCTTCGATTTCAGCCATGACGAATCCTTTTTTGTCTTTATACTTGCTGGCTAATTTAGATTTATTTTTCTTTATTTGACCTTCTAATTTTTTCTGAACCAAATCGATTGCCGTATAAAGGTCTGGGTTAGAATCCTCTGCTCTAATAGTGAAGAGTTTTGTTGGTACTGTAACTTCTATGATTTGTTCATTACCACGTACTCTTATTTTAACGATGACATCGATTTCAGAATTTTCATCGAAGTATTTAGCAAGTTTCGATAACTTTTCCTCTACATAATTTTTGATTGACTCAGTAATTTTTACATGGTCACCATGAATAGAAATTTTCATAAATTCATCATCTCCCTACAATCATCATACCATAAGATTACTGATTTGTAAAATATGTTTTGAAAGAATTCCAAATAACATTATCACCAGAATAATAAAAATAATTGTCGGGTTTAGCGCCTATGAATATCGGAGTGAAGTCGATATAATCGATATTTTTAAGTTTAATTTTATCTTTAAATATAGTATAACCATCCCCATCATAAAATACTATATTATCCGAATTGTTAAATTTTTGTATTAAGCAAGACAATTCTATAAAGTGAATATTTCTATAATTTATAAATTCCAAACTCTTCTTATAAAGAACTTTTATATCACAGGCGGTGACATCATTATACAAGATATATAAGTCCGGTTTAAAAATTATGTTATTAAAATATTTGTTTAGTTTCTCAAAAAGTAAATTTGCACTGAGTTCTACATTTTTTATTTCGCTTAACTCAAAAAAAGAAGAAGTGTCTATATCTTCTATTATTTCCTTGTCTATCTTGATAAAATAGAGATATACTCTGCACTTATCTAAATAAAATAATACATCTTCTCTTTTCATAATACAACCTATTTTATTAAGTCACTAATTTTCATATTGTAAAATTCATTTGGATTGATTATAGCCCCTTTGTAATTTACTTCAAATAGTAAAGAGTTCGTGTAACCATTATCGATATTTACTTTTCCACTTTGGCCAATGACATCGTTTTGTTTGACTAAATCTCCTGCTTTAACATTTACCTCATCTAAGCAGTGATATATTGTTATCAAATCAGTCGTGTGAGTTATCTCAATAACATTTCCAAGTATTTCATCTTTAGTAATACTCGTAATAGTACCATCTAAAACACTGACGACATCGAATTTTACATCGGCATCATATAAAACGCCAGTATTTTCCATGTAAGTATTTTTGTAGTAGAGAAGTGATTTTATTTGCTCTTCCTCTGTCTTATTATCATCATAATAATCTTTTGCAATTCGTACTCCCTCTAGTAGATATGGATGATTTACTGTCTCATTAGTGACTTCAACTACGTCTTTAACATCATCTTCGACTATTTCATTAGAAACGAAATTCGTAACTTCATCGCTTTCCTTTCTAGAATTCATCATTGAACCGATAAATATAAGGCTCATCACGATTACACTTAATGACATCACATAAATACTCGGTAAAACCCATTTTTTTAATTTGTATCTTTTCATTTAAATATCCCCTTCTATAAACATTTTGAACGGGATTGAAAAAAATATACTAAGTAATTTTTGATATTTCTATGTTTTGATAATAGTGTTTTAATATTTCCTCATGTGTATATCCGGCTTTTGCATATCCATTTGCACCATATTGACTCATTCCTACCCCATGCCCATATCCGTAGGTAGTTATTGTTATATCATCATCTATATGGATATCAAAGGATGCACATCTGAGTGAGAGAATTTGTCTCATTTCGATACCAGTAAACCTCTTATCACATATCGTCATTGAACTAACATAATCACTTTCATTTCTCGTGATATCGTCGATTTTTATTTCATCACAAGAAAGATTTAATAATGTTTTAAACTCTTCTATGCCGAAGTTTTTTTCAACCTTAAAATTTCTTAAAGTTTCATTATCATATTCTGAAATCACACTTTTCAAATAGTCTTCTTTTGCACCGAATACCATTTCAGAATCTTGGGTCATACCAGAACTCATAGAAAAATATAGTGCCTCGATTATTTCTCCTCGATGCGTTGCGACCTGTCCCTTTGTATCTAAGACTGCATCTTTGATTTTAGTGTAATACTTTTCATAATCACTACCCCACTTTTTTTGCATTTCATCTTCATCGATGTAACTTTGAGTATTCGTATCATCAGTTAAATCATAACTTCCTCGATTATTATTCTTTTTAAAAAGTGCATATGAACGACTTGCGACTGCTTGAGCTTTAAGCGCTTCTTTTTCAAAACTTGCCGGCATTTCAGCAGCGACTACTCCAATTATGTATTCCTCTAAGTCGAGCGTTTCTATTTTTCCATCTCTTAATATATCGACAGTTATACTTTCTTTTTTAGCGTTTTTATCCAAATTAAAATTAGTTTCACTCGTTTTAAATATGAAACTAATTACTACTAAAGGTACCATGAATATGACTATTTTTAACAGTATAAAATTATTCATTATGCAATTTTGCTAACCTCCAAAAAGTTTATTATAAAACTCGATACTAATTCCGTTATGGCTATTATCAGTAAAATTATAGTGACTCTTGCTTCATATATATGTCCTTTTTTGAATATACTGTTGATATTTATACCCGATATACTAAAAGCAACGAGAAAAGCCACTATGATATAAATAAATATCCTATAATCCATTATATTCACCATTTTCAAAATCTATGATTTTTTTTACACGGCGAAAATGTTTTTCCTCATCACTAAATGGCGTTTCTATAAATTTTTCTATGCAATTTTTTATGTTGTTGCAATCGTTTGATGTTCCCATTGCAATTACATTGGCATTGTTGTGTTCTCTTGCAAGAATTGCCTCTTGTTCATTATGGACAAGAGCACATCTAACTCCTTTTATTTTATTTGAAGCAATACTCATTCCAATACCAGTACCGCATAACAAAATACCTAAATCGACATCTCCATCTGCAACCATTTTACTCACTCTTATCGCATAATCTGTATAATCATCGGTTTCATAGTTTTCAGGACTACAATCGATAAACTCATAATTTTCATGAAGTTTTTCCATGAGTTCCTTTTTAAAGTCTACTCCTCTATGGTCTGTTCCTATTGCTATTTTCATTTGTCTTCCTCCATTCTTTCTTTAAATAGTGGATATAATCCTATGTTATCCTTCCTATGTGGTGGTAATTGATATATGTCGTGTCCAGGAAATTCATTTCCCTCGATTAAGAAAGTTTTTTTACTTCCGATGCATACATCCCATCCAGTCAATCCGACTTCAGGAATTACCTTAGCAGCACCTTCACAAAGTTCTTTTACTTCATCCCATTTTGGAATTTGAAATCCGACTATATCTTTTTGTGAAAGTGGGTGTACTTTATACTCGTTATAATTTTTATCAATCGCAGGGAACTCTATAATTCCAGTTTCTGTGTTAATTGGAGCAGCCATTCCACCGTGATTAAAATTATCTACTACATTATTGTGATTTCCTATACGAAGAAATGCTACGATTACTTTGCCCTTAAGTGTAACTACGCGAACAGTATTAATACTCGACTCATGCAGGGATGATATTTCTTCACACTGCTTAGCGACTTCTTCCACCAAATATATTTTATCCTTTTGCAATCTATCGTATAATTTCTTTAAATTTTGGTCTTTAAGTTCGATTTTTTCTATATTTTGTCCACATGACCCAGTCGTCGGTTTAATCATTATTTCGGTTTTTCCTTTGCAGAATTTTTCAAATTCCTTAAAAGTCTTATCTTCTAGATTTAGCCATTCTCTATTCAAATAATCATCAAATTTTTCATTGAATAGCACCTTGTTTCTAAAAAACTTTGTGTAATTAGGGTCATTATATTTCTTAATCATCTCATTATTGCGTCCCCTGGTGACGATGGTTTTTCTCTCACTGTTATTCATTTTATACATTTCAAAAAGACTGTAATCCATATATCCTGCCTCATGAATTATTCCACAAAAAACTATATCAAAAAATAAATAAACTCTATTTTTACCACTTCTCTTATGCACATCATCTATAGTTTTAAAAAAATTTTTAAAATTCATACTCAATATTCTTTTACATAAATACTTGACTTTTTTCATATTATTTACTCACTTTCCTATAAAATAATTATATCATGTCTTTTCCCAAAGAAAAAGCAAATCTTAAAAAAAGAAAAAATCCTAGTTTTCACTAGAATCTTTAAGATTGTACTTCTTGTTGAATTTTTCAACGTTTCCAGTTTTCTTATGCTTATTTTGAGCACCTGTGTAGAATGGATGAC
>JAZQJK010000123.1:0-7177 GCA_045541615.1 Bacilli bacterium | reverse complement strand
ATATTCTGTTTCATATCTTGGATGAAATTTATTATTTTTATTTTTTATCAAGTTCTTTCTTTTACAGTATTGATAAAAATTTGAATAATTTCCTATACTTTTATCTTTCTGTTTAAAATATTGAAATGTTCCATTTATTGTAGATCCTGGTAAATCTAATTTTTCTTTTATATTTTCTTTATATTTATCTAATCTAGAATTCTTTTTTCTATGATTCGGTTTACCTTCATATCCTTCATCATATTTTTTTACTGTTCTTCGATCACAATCATGTATTCTAGCTAATTCAGAATAATTTGGTTTTATTTCTAACGTTTTCATTATCATTAACTCCTGTCTTAATTTAATTAAATTTTTCATTGTTATACCTCCGATTATAATTAAAAGTATAACAAAAAGAATGTATATTTTTGTACATTTTTATATTGTACTTTTTATACATTCTTATATTATCATTAACACAAATCCAAAAGGATACCTTTTATTTGCTCGTTTATCACCAAATTTAGAGGCTATGAGTGCGATTATGTCAGTCATAAAATCTGCGAATGATTGCAGGGAATCTGCAATTAAGGATGTGAAGTTAAACAAGATGCCCCCAGCAAATTTTACTATCGTGATTATTAAATTTATTGCCATCGTTAGCAGTAATATTTTATTTTCTTTTTTCACCTGAATTTCTCCTTATGACTTTATTTACACATTTGTAACTTTCAGCAAATGCTACAATTACGAGAGAAAGTGCGAATAGAGATAGCACTATATTAAATGGTACACTTGTAATGCTTAGGAAGTTTGCAAGTAATGGTACTTCCGTTACTATTAGTTGTAAAATGATAGAACCGATTATTGTTATTATGACAAGTGGATTTGTTTTTATACTCGTTTTAAAGATACTATTTTTTTCGCTTCGACAATTTAGTACATGAACGTTTTGTATGAATACCATTAGCATCATGACATAACTTCTCGCGATTAAGAGGTCTACATTTCTATCCATTAAGTATTTCCATGTTGAGAATATGATGAGTGCTATTACTAATCCAAACAATGCAACTTCTATCATTAAATCCTTTGAGAAAAGTGATTCTTTAGTGCTTCGCGGTCTTTCATTCATGACATCATCTGAACTAGTCTCAAAGGAAAGTGCTACATCTTGAAGGCCATCTGTCACGACATTAATCCAGAGTAGTTGTATTGCAAGAAGTGGTAGGTCATAACCGAGTCCAACTGACATGAGATAGAATAAAACCTCGGCAAAACCACATGATAATAGGAAAAGTGTTATTTTTCTAACATTTGCATAGGCAATTCTACCCTCTTTTATACCAGTCACAATAGATTTGAAATTATCATCTAGTATTATCATGTCTGCAGTGTCTTTTGCGACATCGGTTCCACTTCCCATCGCAATACCGATATTTGCAGATTTTATTGCTGGTGCATCATTTACTCCATCACCTGTTACTGCGACGAACTCGCCAGAGCGTTTTAACGATTCAACTATGTGCAGTTTATCTAGAGGGGTTACTCGTGAGAAAACGCGTTTGTTTTGAATGAATTTATCGAAAACTCCTTCTCCTTTTTCATAATTTTCTGCAACTTCTTTTCCTGTAGCAACTTCACTGTAGTCTTTAACGATTGATAATTCTTTTGCAATGGTAAATGCAGTCAAAGGGTGGTCACCTGTTATCATCATGACTTTAATTCCCGCTTTTTCACATTCTTTTATAGAGGACTTAGCACTCTCTCTTATTGGGTCGATAAATGCAACTTGTCCAAGAAATTCAAGCCCCTTGACCCTATCGATTTCAGTAGTATCGACTATGCCATCACATACTGCGATTACTCTATAACCTTCTTTTGATAAATCCTCATTAGTTTCCATATAAATTTTTTTCTTTTTAGAAAAGGCCATCACCTTTTCAAGTGCTCCCTTGATAGTACATCTAAGTACTCCGTTTTCACTGTAAAAAACTGCTGAATATTGTTTTTCGGATTCATAGGGTATTATTTTTTCTATGACTAAATCACTATTCACTTTTGCCTTTTCTTTGAGTACTAAAAATGCTATGTCTATTGAGTCCCCATAAAAGTCATCTTTCTTTATGGGGTTATAATGTGCTTCATTATTTATAGCACACAGTTCAATAAGTCTTTTTGTTTTCTCTAAGTTAGCACCCATATTAGGTATTATCTTTCCTTTAGAATCATAACCTGTTCCTGTTATATCTACATAAGTTCCATCTTCGAGGACTATTTTTTTTGCGGTCTGTTCATTTACCGTTAAAGTACCAGTTTTATCAGTTGCTATCACCGTACAACTTCCAAGGGATTCTACTGAGTTCAATTTTTTAACAAGTACTCCAACTTTACTCATCTTATTTGAAGCAATAGTTAGTGCCATTGTAAGTGCAAGTGACAATCCCTCAGGCATTGCAGATACTGCGAGTGCGACAACTGATAGAAAAATCGCTCTAGTTTCGTAACCCTTATAAAGGAGTAAAAGTGCAGATAGAATTGCTACTACTATTATGATGATGCTTATTTGTTTTGAAAATTTCTCTATTCTTATCGTAAGCGGAGATTTTTCTTCTTTAGTATTTGCAACTGTACCAGCGATTTTACCGAGTTCTGTGTTGACACCCGTATTAGTTACAACTGCCCTTGCTCGACCAGTCATCACACTTGTACCAGCATATAGCATGTTACTCCTCTCAGCGAGAATAGCACTTTCATCTAATGTAGTATTAGTTTTTCTAGATGCCAGCGACTCTCCTGTGAGAACTGCTTCATCTACTTGTAAGTTTTCACTCGATATAACTCTAGCATCAGCCGTGATTTTTGCACCACTATCTAAAACGAGGATATCACCTACGACTATTTCCTCTGAATCGACCTCTAATACTTTTCCATCTCTTAAAACTTTGGCCTTAACTTTCAGCATTTTAGTGAGTGCCTCAGCAGACTTCAAAGCTTTATTTTCTTGGTATGTTCCCAAAAGTACATCTAGCAAAATAATAAAGAGTATCACTCCAGCATCAATAAATTCACCAATTAAAAATGAAATCACAACCGTTATGAGAAGTATCACCTCAATTGGAGCAGATAATTCTTTAAAGAATATTTTTACTATACTATCGCGTTTCTTTGTAGGTAAAACGTTTTTACCGTTTTTTATAAGTCTATCTTTTGCTTCATTAGATGTCAAACCTTTTTCATCTGATTTAATCTGTTTAAGTAATTCCTTTATATCTATACTATGGAACATATCATCACCATAAAAATTATAGCACTTTTTATAAAATTTTTAAACCGATTTCACCAAAGTTTCACCCTAAAAAAACTGTTCATAAATCATGACAGTTTATTATATGTATTTTCATTATTCATTAGGAAAATGTTTTCAATTGTTGTGAATGCTCGAAGGAATTCATCTTCTGTCAGTTTGAAGAACTCTAAGTCATCTCGAACTACTCTTTCAAAATAACTTTCATTTCCCGTGTACCCTGAGAGAATGTTAAATGCATTTAAAAGATATGTTTTCTTTTCGTTTTCGGTCAACATAGGATAGAACTCATCTACATTTACTATGTCCTGAACTCTTATCTCACCTAGACTAAATTTTTTCATTATAGAGTTTTTCGACTCTTCTTTACAAATCTTTTCGATATTAGGTATCTCGTCAAAATCGAATAACGCTATCTTTATAGTTAAAAGCAATTCATCTATGATTTTACCAGATATCTGAACTCCATTTTCATACCCAAAGAGTTGTATAAATTCGTAAGTCATGTGTTTAGAGTGGTTTAGTACTGCGAAGTATATCGCAAGTTTATTTTGGAAAGTGGTATTTACGCCTCTAGTAAGACTAATAAATGGAAAACCTTTTTCTATATCGATGGCACTTATTCTGAAATCTTCAATTATAGCCTTTATAAAATCAGTATTTGAGATAGGATGGAGATTTACTATCATGAAAAATCTATTCATGAACTTATTGTAATCGATAGTACGCTTCTCTAGATTTGCTCTCTCAATGACCATATCGATCGACTTTATAAGAAAATTAGCATATTCTTTTGCATACTGCTCGCCAAACTCGATTAGACACTCCATACTGGCATCTAGGTACTCAAAAAACGTTCCAAATATCTCGATTTTTTCTTCTAAGTATTCACAATTTTCTATTTTTTTTACTATATAATCTAAATTTATATCCATACGTATTCTCCTTTATGATAGTATTTTTGGTCCATCTGGGGTGAGCAGAAATGAGTCTTTGCCGAGTTCATATTCATACGCGAGGTCATCTAGTAAAAGAGTAAAATCCTCGTATTCTTCTGGTGTTATTCCAAAAAATAGCAAGTCATCATCTAAAACTCGTTCGTAATAACTCTCATCTTTAGTGTAACCCGAAAGTTCATTTATGGTCTCCAAAAGCATTATTTTTTTCTCCCTGGAATTCAATCTTTTGTATATGTACATGTAAGCATTGTTAAAATCTAGTACATCAAATTCTCCAGCATTCATCTTCTTATAAATTATGTTCTTGGTCTCACGTTTGATGTTTTTATAAAAGACATTGTAGTCGAAATATTTATCTATGAAAGCATCTAGTACTTCTTCTGAGAGTTCATTTATTATGTCATTTTCTACTTTTTTTATGTTTTCAGAGTCATATAATCCATCAAAACCTAAAGATACGTTTAAGTTGTGTTCATACATCACACTGTAAAGTGCAACTTTATCCTCAAAGGCCAAATCCTTATTTTCTATTACGCGAATGTAAGGCTCGATATCTAGTATTTTTTTGTAATTATTTGAAATGTCATTTAGGGCTCCTCGCACGAGTAAATTTTCTTTAAAGTAAGTTTGTAATTCTCGTACAAAAATGTTGGTAAACTCTTCGTATGATGTAATTTTGCTTCTCTCATTTACAAAGCGAGCTGCATTCATAAAACCCGAGAGGATATACTTACTATACAGTGAGATTTTTCCCGGATGAAGTGTATATGTACACTCTAGTATTCCAGTGATAGCATAGTTTAAAAGTGCATAGATGGACAATTTATCTTGAAGATATTCACTTTCCTTTAACAATTCAACCTGCATCTCTATATCGATTTCTATATCCATGAAAATCACCCCGAATTCGTAAATATATTATACTTGGTTTTAAATTTTTGTCAAATGATAAAAAGACCTATTTCAGTCTTTCGTATTCTGTTTTTAAATAATCGCTCAAATCTTTTAAAATCGTTGTCTCTCTTACTTTATATCTTTTTATCTTGAAACTCTTTATGTTCGCATGCACTGATAAATTCAAAAGCACTTTCTATTTCATCACTTTCAACCTGAATAAAGGGTATATTTTTCTTTCTTGCATAATCACATGCACTTTTTGAATCTCTTGCTTGAAACTCTTTTAAAAATTCTATATCCAATTTCAAATCATCCCTCAATTTTAGTTTTTCTTGAATACTTAGAATTTTATTTACAACCGAAATGACTCCTATTATATTTAAGTCCTCTAAAGAAGGTGAAATATCCTCTATAGCACAGTTTTTATCCAAAAGACAAGTATGTCCATCTAGTATGAAAAAATCGTCCGCGATGTAATTCTCGATTGAAAATTTTAGTAGGTTTTGATTATCATGGGCATTTTCTACACGTTTTTGTTTGTCACTTTCTACACCATGCATTTTTATAAGCGTACTGGCGGTATGCACTGGAATATCGGACATCGCTTTTATTTTATCGCATAAATAACTCTTGCCTACCCCGTGAATCCCAGTTATTAAAATAATTTTTTTCATCTACTTCACTCCTATTTTCTAAATCCTTTTTTATTTGGTTTCTCTGTATCTATAAAGGTTAGATGTTCACCATAGCCGATTGGAGTTTTGTGCATAGAAAAATTTTTTTGTGTCATCTTTAAATTACTTATAAGAACCTGTTGCACATCGAAATCGAGATTTTCAAACTCTTCATAGGTCATACCAAATTTTTGTTTTATGATTTCATTGATATGAGAACGCGATTTTTCATTTAGCATTTTCATTCTCCTCATTCATTATTTTTTTTAGAAAATTTTTCCAATTAATACTATTATATCATTTCCCCTGTTTTTTGTAATAATTTTTCATAGCAAATTCAAAGTTTTCTTCAAAGTTTTTAATGGCAAGTCTACTCTTCTTTTTAAACGGAAATAACATATCAAATGCGTGAAACATGCCATCATAGATATCCACCTTAGCCTCTACCCCAGCACGTTTAAGGTTGTTTATATACTCACAAGTCTCACTTAAAAATGCATCTTTAGTTCCAATAAATGAGTATGCAGGGGGCAAATCCTTATAATTCGTTTCCCTAGAAGGTGATGCGTATTTTGGTACTTTTTCGTCGACATTTTTCAAGTATAATGCCCAGGCTTTTTTGTTTTTCTTTGTGTTCCAAATTAACGAATGATTATTTTGATTACTTTCGGTTTCTTCTGAATCGAGCATCGGATAAATCGGCATCTGATATGCGATGTTTACTTCGCCTTTATCTCTAGCATATAGACAAGTTGCAACGGTAAGTCCTCCACCAGCACTTTCTCCACCGACCATTATTTGACTATCGTTAAAACCTATTTCATGAGAATTTTCTTTCATATATTTAAGCGTACTATAGGCATCTTCTATAGCCCCTGGATATGCTTTTTCTATAGATAGACGATAACTCGGTGCGACGACTATGGCACCATATTTTTTCACTAAATTAATTGCCCTTGATACAAAGACTAGACTAGCCATACCTGTTGCATAACCTCCACCGTGAAGCCAAAGAATTCCCGGTGTTTCGTTTTGGGGTCTAGCATTCTTTTTAGGTTTAATAATCAGCACTTTAATATCTCTTCCGGTACTCTTAATAAATCTTTTGTCTACAGTATAATATTTACTCATAAGCATATCACCCTTATATAAACATTATAGCAAAATTTCGTTTTATATTAAAATTTTTTTAACTAAAAAGACTGTAACCTATAAATTATAGGTTACAATTTTTTAATTAGAAATAAGTTACTAATTGTTCGAATTTTAAAGGCGGTTTATAAAATGTATGTTTATTGCCCAGCATTAGGATTATAGCTTTCCCCACCATCATCTGTGTTGTTTATTATAGTATCATT